>CAZSUF010000008.1:28217-30229 GCA_964609875.1 uncultured Bifidobacterium sp. | reverse complement strand
ACCTTTAAGTAAATAAATAAAATCAACAGTATGAGTTATGGAATTTCGGTCCATGTGGCCTTGAATAAAATCGATCCTGCTTATTATGGTAATGATGGTAAATTAGCAGGTTGCATCAATGACCTTAAAGCAATGAAGAAGATTGCGGAGAAGTATGCCTATGATGAAATTTTTACCTTTATCAATGAAGAAGGTACGCATGAAAATATGGTCGCTACATTAAAGTATGCAGCAAAAAAATTAAAAGCAAATGATACCTTATTTATTACCTTCTCCGGTCATGGTGGATCTGTAAATGATAACAACAAAGACGAATCTGATGGCTTAGATGAAACTTGGTGTTTGTATGATCGAATGATATTAGATGATGAACTTGGTTTCCTTTGGAGTAAGTTTAAAAAGGGCGTGCGTATCATCATGATTTCTGATAGTTGCCATAGTGGTTCTGTATCTCGGGGTATATTAACCTTAAATGGGACGATTAAAATTTCAGAACCTGTAGGCAGAAATCGCTTGTTTAAAGATGCCAATAAAGTGTATTTGAAAAACAAAAAAATGTACGATAGCGAAGGTGAAAAGAATATTATAAAGGGAAGTGGAATAAAAGCTACAGTCTTGTTATTTTCAGGATGTCAAGATAGCCAATTATCAAGTGACGGTGATAAAAATGGTTTGTTCACCGAAAATTTATTGAAAGCCTGGCGTGGTGGCAGATTTAAAGGAAATTATGCTGGCTTACTCAATAAAGTGTTGAAAGAAATGCCTCGTGATCAAACGCCTAATTATTCAAGAATTGGACAAGCTAACCCATTATTCGAAGGGGCTTTGCCTTTTGTAAAGGCATAATTTGTTATTAATTATGTTTCCACGGATCTAAAAAGAATGGATTCTTTAAATAACTCGTATCTGTGAGTGATTCAAGAAAATGAATTAAATCTTTTTTCTCTTCAACACTGATCTTAAATCCTTGAATGAAGGGGTGCTTATATTTGTTTTTTTTGCCATCTCCTTTCAAGGGGCCATCAAAAATTTCTCGGCCACCAGATGAATAGATGTCTATCACTTCAGACAAGCTCGCTACACTGCCATCATGCATATACGGAAAGGTCAAGGCCACATTGCGCAAAGAAGGTATTTTAAATTTGCCATCATCTTGTGTGCGCTTGGTTGTTAAACGCAGACCTGCATCTTCGATTGGATAGCTATCGGTATTAGTCACATTGTATAATCCAATATTTGCATACACACTATCAATTATGTTAGAATGGGCGGCTGTCGTGAAGTCAGGTAGTTGATGACATTGAACGCACTTTAATCTTGTGTCCTTAAACAACTGCTCTCCACGTTTTGCAGAAACATCTAATTGCTTGAGATCAAAAAGTGATTGTCTACTTTGAAGTTGCTTTTCATAAAGTACTAGGCAATGCTCTATTTGAGCCAAGGTATACAATTGCTTTTCTTTTGGAAAACACAAGCTAAACAATTCACGATAGACCGAGTCCTGCGAAAAAAGTTTTTGAACATCTTCCTCATGTTGGTTCAGCCCTAATTCAATGGGATGTGTAGTATAAAGTGGACGCTTGATTTGAGCTTCTAAGGTGTTTGCATGCGGATTGGCCCAGTCAAAATATCTTTGCTCTTGGATGTTTAATAAGGAAGGCGCATTATGCAACACATTTTCTCCAAATGGCGTTATGCTTCTTCGATAACCGTCTGTGAAGGCAAAATTTGGACTATGACAACTCGCACATGATTTGGTATGATTACTCGATAATCTATTGTCAAAAAATAAATAATGACCGAGCTTGATGCTGGCTTCTTCAATTTGTTCAGGCTTATTCTTGAGCGTACATGAAAGTAAATAAAAGTTACAAGCAAGAAAATAAATGACATAGTGAATTCGCATACGACAATTGGTGCTGCAAAATAAGTGCAAGTCACGTGGATATTTACTTTTTTTTGGGCGGCATACACGCTATTCGTTCCAAGTCCTCGCTCCTCCTTCGTCGTCA
>CAZSUF010000008.1:27822-28207 GCA_964609875.1 uncultured Bifidobacterium sp. | reverse complement strand
GCTTTTCACTCCTATCGTTGCCGCAATACAAGCGCCTCGTCAACTAAGCCACATGGTTCTACAAATCATACATCGTAATTCGAAGCAGCTCTCTTTGTACAAATATATATTTATTAAATACGTAAAATATTAAAAAATAATTAAATAATAAGTGGTTTGGCCTAGTTTTTGCTTCATTGACACCTGAAAAAGGCATAATTAGCTAATTGTGTTTTTTCGTGTATTTAATTTAATTAAAGCACAAAGACCGCCTGTCTAGGCGGTCTTTTTTTGAATATCTTTTGCTAACTTATGATTCTGAAATAGCTTCATAGCTACGTATCACATTGTACATGCTATCTCTTTCTATGGGAATTCTATTGACTTGAGTAATTAAATTACAAAT
>CAZSUF010000008.1:19633-27812 GCA_964609875.1 uncultured Bifidobacterium sp. | reverse complement strand
AAATATCTTCTGTAGACATAGAAGGATTTTGTTCTTCACTGCCTGCCATGGAGTAAATTTTTGTACTATCATCAATAGTGCCATCCAAATCGTCAACCCCGTAACTTAACATCAATTGAGCATGATTGCGTCCAAGCATGGGCCAATATGCCTTAAGATGAGCAAAATTATCCATGAAAATTCTGGCCACGGCATACATTTTAATATCTTCAATAATCGAGCTTTCAGGTAAATGACTCATATCATTATCCTGATTACGAAATTTCAGTGGAATAAAACAATTAAAGCCTTTAGTCTCATCTTGCATGTTTCTCAATTGGTTCATATGATCAATACGATCTTCATAACTTTCGATATGTCCATAAAGCATGGTGGCATTGCTATGCATACCTAACTGATGGGCAGTTCTGTGAATGTCTAACCAGCCTTCGCCATCTACTTTGTCTTCGCAAATTTGCTTTCGAATATGAGGTGCAAATATTTCAGCGCCTCCTCCTGGTAGACTTTGCAAACCTGCTTCTTTTAATTGAAGCATGCCTTCTTGTCTACTTAATTTAGCCTTACGAAACATATAATCTAATTCTACAGCCGTAAATCCTTTAAGGTGTAATTCAGGTCTATAAGCTTTCATTTGACGAAGCAATTCGCAAAAGAAATCAAGATCTAATTTTGGATGCACGCCACCAACAATATGGGCTTCAGTAACTTCTATGCCATCGTATTTTTTAAGGATATGCATCATTTGATCTATGCTCATTTCCCAACCATCTTCACGGTTTTTATAGAGTTTCGAGTAAGAACAAAAAGCACAACTAAATACACAAACATTGGTAGGCTCTATATGAAAGTTCTTGTTGAAAAAAGTTTGATTGCCATATTTTTCTTCGCGAATATAATTGGCAAGTGCACCTAAAAATCCGATTTCGCCTTGTTGAAAAAGAATGAGCGCATCGTCTGTGCTGATGCGATCCTTGCGAATTACTTTTTCGGCAATTTGCTTAAGTGATGCAGATATGGATGGGGAATTTAGAAAAGACTGTATTTGTGCTTTGTTTGACATAAAATAAATAATAGGCAAAGTTAAGTTGAATTTATTGAGAAGATCATTTAAGGTAGTATAGATTTAAAGAAGATTTTTTTCCTAATATCTGAATTTTTAATAAATGTTTCTTTACTTTTATGGTAGTCTGACTTTTCTTAATCAAATCTGCGCGATGAATTTTTTTTATTTAGCCTTCTTAATGTTAGTTGGACAATCATTATGTGCGCAACAATCTAGTGCGCCTGATGTTCTTTTCGCATGGTCACAAAAACACTCAGTCGTAAATGATTCAAATTATATTTTTTCCTTAAAATCAAGTAAAGGTTACTTATACGGAATTGGAAAATATAGGAAAGCAACATATACAATGGGCAATGCGACTTTAATTAATCAAGGTGGACAAGATTTATTTGTGGCGAAGTGGGATACTTCTGGAAATATTTTATGGATAAAATCTATAGTTGGAAGCAAGGATGAAGCTGCTGTAAATATTGCCTTTGATACAAGTGGCAACCTTTTGATTGCAGGTGTTTTTAATTCAACTGTTTTGAGTATTGCCCAATTCTTTTAAAAAGACATGGGGGATCTACGTCTGAAATTGTTTATTCGCTTTGTGTTGATAACTTAAATCAAATTTATGTAAGTGCGGTGTTAAATACAATAAATGGAATTCACAGATTTGATGCAAATGGCGATTTAACTTATACTAAAAAACTATCTTTTACTCCTGAATATTTGGCATTTTCTATCTATGACTCAAGTATTGTAGCAGGAGGTCGCAAAGTAGTCTATGGGCTTGATTCCATTCGAGTTGATCAGTTGTCACAAATTGTAAATAGTGCTCCATATACACGTACCTATTTTACCTATCTATATAAAATGAATATGGATACAACTTCAAGATGGCTAAAAATATATACGATTAATATAAAAGGTGTAAGTATGTATAAGATTGAAGTATTATCATTTGATGGATCTATATTATTTCTTCAGAATAATAATTCTGGTTCACAAGGTGGAATTGAATTAATTAATGTTGATTTGTCAGGCAATGTTCAATGGCAAAAATATATTGGATCAAATTTTTATGCTTTTTCCAGTACAATATTTTATGGAGCTGACTTTTGTACAAATGGAAAAAGGACTATCGTAAATTGTAATTCTACCTTTTTTAATGACCGGCAATCATATACAATAATGGACTCGACAACTATAAATTACGAGGTTTTAGGAATGCAAACAACAAGGTAGCCCCAGTATCAGTAGCACTTGTTGGAAATGACGCTTTTACTGCGGGCGTTCATGAAAATGGTATTAGCCTTGCTAAAATTGAGATCAAATATCCTTTTCCAGTTTCCACTTTGGGAAAATTCCCACTTAATAAAAAATTATGTCATGCCGGTGGGCTTCCTTATTATCTTCAAGGATTTGGTGGTCCTGGTCCAATTACATTAACATGGAGTCCAACCCCAAACTTTACACATCCATTATCTGGGTTTCCTGATTATACCGAGATGCAAATTGATTCATCTGTAAATTATACTTTAGTCGTAAAGAATTCAAATGGGGATTCTTCCATTTGGAATTATGTTTTTGAAGTGGATACAAATACAATACCACCGCACATCACTGCAAATGAAATGGTATTGTGCGATTCAATTAGGTTAGTCTCTAATTTTCATTTAAGTCAAGATTCAAATGATCGTTGGTTTTTTAATGGAGTTGAAATTTTGAAAAAATCAGATACAATTTTTGTGCATAATCCAGGATGGTATTCTTTAACTAATTTTGCAAATTGCAGTATAAGTAAGGATTCTATTCTTTTAACCTCAAATATTAATTTTTCTGTGAATGTAATTCCTTCGTTGAATATTTGTTTAGGAGATGAAGTAAGCTTACAAGCAAATAGTTCGGATAGTTTAAGTTTCACTTGGAATTTAGGTGTAATAAATAATATTCCTTTTTCGCCATTGACCACTAATACTTATACTGTAATTGGAACAGATGTATACGGTTGCTCCGCCACTTCTGCTAAAGAAATTATTGTGAATCCAATGCCCATCATTCATGCAAATAGCTTTGATTCTTCTTTATGTATGGGTGATAGTACATTTTTATTTGGCTCAGGTGGGTTGAGTTATACTTGGAATTCTGGTGTTACAAATAATATCCCATTTGCACCATTGAGTACTCAAACTTATACAGTAGTTGGTACGGATGCCAATGGATGTAGCGCCACATCTACAAAAGAAATTATGGTGAATCCATTACCCGACATTCATGCAAATGCATCTGATTCTACTCTATGTATAGGTGATACTACTTCTCTGTTTGGTTCTGGCGGACTAAATTATACTTGGAATTTTGATGTGATGGATAGTGTTCCATTCACGCCATCACACTCCCAGACTTATACTGTAATAGGGACAGATATGAATGGTTGCGCGGACTCGTCAAGCATTCAAATTAATGTATATCCTAATCTTGCTATCCAAGCTAATTCAATTGATTCAATTCTTTGTAAGGGTGATTTTACAACATTGTATGGTACTGGCGGATCAGATTATAATTGGAATCTAGGTGTACTTGATAATATTCCTTTTGCGCCAGATTCAACCCAAATTTATACAGTTTCAATCACTGATGCACATGGTTGTGCGACTGCTTCAAGTATTGAAATAATTGTGAATCAAATTCCAACAAGTCCCACTCTAAGTTATCATTCAGATTCCCATGAATTCTTATCTGACCTTACTTTGGGAACTTCAATTGTTTTTATGAATGGAATTGAAATCTCTGTGGCTAATCCGAATCAATTTGAAACACAAGGCAATGGAGTTTATCAAATAAAATTTATTGATGTAAATGGATGTGAAGCTTGGTCAAACAGAATAGAATTAGATGAAAATGTAAGAGATATTTCCGTCGTTCCAAATCCGTTCACAGATCACCTACAATTATCACTTTTTATAAATTCAAAAGAACAAATTACCTATACCTTGTTTGACCAATTAGGCAATAAAATTCTTGAATCAAGTCCACAAGAAAAACTTGATATTGGTCAACATAAAATTCGAATTGATCATTTAGATATGCTTTCAAAAGGTGTATACTACTTGCAAATAGTATTATCTGAAGCTAACTATGTATATAAATTGGTAAAATAATGCTTACTTCCGACTATTTATCTCATCCCTAATTTGTGCTGCTCGGATATAATCTTCTTTATCTAACACATCGCTAAGCATATTTTGTAACTCAGAAATACTCAAGGCACTTAAATCGTTTTTACTACCTGAAATTTTGGCTTTTGATTTTTTCTCTTCTGGTTCGCTTGCCTGAGGTGAATTTTCGTCCATTTGCATACCTGCAGAATCTAAAATAGATTCATACGTGTAAATAGGTGCGTCAAATCTTACGGCTAAAGCTAAAGCATCAGAGGTGCGAGAATCAATTTCTATAGTTTCAATGGGAGATTGACAAATGAGTTTTGAATAAAAGATGCCTTCATGAATTCTATGAATCAACACTTCATTGAGTTGTAAATTAAATACACTCATCATGTTTTTCATCAGATCATGGGTTAATGGCCTTGTAGGTTGCATGTTTTCTAAAGCAACGGCTATTGCCTGTGCCTCAAAACCACCAATCACAATCGGTAATTTTCTAACCCCATTGACTTCGCCTAAAACAACCGCATAAGAATGAGATTGGGTAACGCTGTGGGACAGGGCCACAATTTCTAGTTCAAGTTTTGTTGAGCTCATAGATTCATCGCAAATATATACAAATTTATTAAGCGTGTTGGGCAGCCTTGAATTTTTTCATGGCTTCGGTTAATTTAGGTAAAATGTCAAATGCATCGCCTAAAACTCCATAGTCTGCTGCCTTAAAGAAAGGTGCTTCAGGATCTTTATTAATCACTACGATGGTTTTAGAACTATTTACACCAGCCAAATGCTGAATAGCTCCAGAAATACCTACGGCAATATATAAATTTGGACGAATGGTACCGCCTGTTTGGCCCACATGCTCATGATGTGGACGCCAATGAGAGTCGGCCACGGGTCTTGAACAAGCTAAGGTAGCTCCAATAGAATTAGCTAAATCTTCTAGAATACCCCAGTTTTCAGGTCCTTTAAGCCCACGTCCTCCACTTACCACTAATTCAGCTTCTGATAATGGCACAACACCGCTTACTGTATTAACTTCTAGTACTTTCACAGAAAAATCTTTTTCATCAAAAGCAATACTTAGTTGACTCATAGCAGCTTGTCCACCTACTTTTACCGGCTGAAAAGAATTAGGCGTAATAGCAATCACCTTGATGGCTGAGCTGATTTGAACGAATGCAAAGGCTTTTCCAGCAAATACACTTTTCTTGACCATAAATCCATTGGATAAATCAGGCTGGGAGATAGCACCAGACACTAAGCCAGCTTTCAAACGTACAGCAATTCTTGGTGCCACCGCTTTTGCAGTGAGGTTATTAGAAAATATGATCACTTGAGCTTGTTCTTGCGTGGCAATTTGTACCAACGCTTTTGAATAGGCTTTTGCATCAAAAGAATTTAATCTTGGATCAGCTACTTGAATAATTTTATGCGCACCATACTCGCCTAAAACTTCAGGATTGCCTTCGCCTAAAACTGCTGCACAAACTTGTAAGTTCATAGTTTGAGCTAAAGTAGAAGCATAAGTGATAGCCTCAAATACTGATTTCTTAAATGTACCTTGGTGTAATTCTGCAAATACTAATATCATAGTATAAAAATGTTTTGTGTAATGAATGAATATTAAATGACTTTGGCTTCTTCGTGCAATAAGCGAACGAGTTCGTCCATGTTGTCGATCTCTACCATCTTGCAACCGCTTTTAGCTTCTGGTAATTCATAAGATGTTATAGAAGTGAATGCATCAGCAGTTGTGGGAGCTTGCACATTCAGTGGTTTAGTTCTAGCAGCCATAATTCCTCTCATATTCGGGATACGAGCTTCAGACATGCCTTTTTGACAAGATATAACTAATGGTAAAGCACAAGAATCAGTTTCTTCGCCCCCTTCGATTTCTCTAACTACTTTGGCCGCATTGTTTTCGATATCAAGCTTGGAAGCATGTGAAATAAAAGGTAAATCTAAAAGTTCAGATACCATGGCGCCAATACTTGCGTTGCCATAATCGATACTTTCTTTCCCAGTTAAAATAAGCGCGTAATCTTTTCCTTGAGCATAAGCGGCAATTTGTGAAGCTACATACACACTATCTTGACTATCGCAGTCAATTCTAATGGCTTCATCGCCACCCAAAGCTAGGGCTTTTCGGATAACAGGTTCTGCATCAACTTTGCCCACTGTAATTAAATGAATGGCACTTGCTATTCCTGCTTCTTTAAGTTCTAAGGCTCTTACTAAAGCATACCATTCGTCATAAGGATTAATGATCCATTGCACGCCTGCTTCGTTTAGAGTCGAATTGTTATCTGTAAAGGAAATTTTTGTTGTAGTATCAGGGGCTTTTGTGATGCAAACCAATATTTTCATATCTATCTGTAGTTTTGAGGTCGCAAATATAATACACAAACCTCCAAAAATGATTAAAACTCCTATTCAAAACCATAAATATTGATGATATTGAATACGATGATGCTTGATTATAGAATTGGAATTAAATAATTTAATTCTTCATCAATTTGATTTAATAGATTCTGCACAATTTCCATATTAAACTCTTTCGTCATTTCTAATTCTTTGCAGAGAATGGTTAATTTTGAAAAAGAAGCAGTCAGTGCAGTACCTTTTAATCGATGGGCTACTAAATTGATTGATTTGATATCCTTGTTGTTGAAATGAAGATGAAGTTCTTCTTGCCCTTCCAACAGAGATTCTTTGATATATGGGAAAATAGATTTAAGATAAACACCATTTGATTTATTGGCTTCTTCCAATTTTTGAAAATCAATATGTGAATTATTTGATTGTATTTGCTCGAGTTCTTCTTTTGTTGATTGCTCTATATTTAAAAATTGCTTGATTGTTTTTTCAATTGAATGTCGCACAATAGGTTTTGTAAGGAAATCGTTCATTCCTGCACTTAAACATTTCTCACGTTCACCATCGGAGGTGCCTGCTGTAACTGCTATAATTGGAATGGAGCGGGTGGTTTTAATTTTCCGAATGATTTCAGTGGCTTCTATACCATTCATAATCGGCATTTGAATATCCATGAATATAATATCAGGTTCAATGGATTGGTAAAGATCAACAGCTTCTTGACCATTAACAGCTTCATAAAATAAAGAGTTAGGTAATAAGTCGCTTAAAATTGATTTGAGTAAAAATAAATTTACTTTGTTATCTTCCACTAACATGATTTTAATCAAAGCATGATTCGTTACTTGATGTATAAGCTCATTGGAAAAATGATATGTATGTTGGTTTTCTGAATCGGTTTGTCGTAGACATTTGTTTGGATCTAATAAAAAATGTTCCATAATTAAGTCAAAATAAAAGTGACTTCCTTTTCCAATTTCACTATCAATATATATTTTGCTTCCCATCATACTCAAGAGTTTGCTAGTAATGGCAAGCCCTAGCCCTGTGCCACCATATTTTTTAGTAGTTGATGAATCTTCTTGGGTAAATGCTTCGAAAATTCGTAATTTATTTTCTTCTCTAACTGGTCAGCAACTTCCCTCAATGCAATTTCCTAATTTTTTCAATACCATCTGACTTTATTTTTTCTATTTTAAAATCTATTGTTCCTTTTTCGGTAAATTTCACTGCATTGCTCAGAAGGTTTAATAATACTTGTTTGAGTCTTATATCATCTATTTCGATGCAAGGAGGCACATCAGGCGAAAGGTGTAAGTTGAAAGTAAGATTTTTCTCTTGTGCATGGTAATTCAAAATACTATATATATTGGTACATATTTCTTTCAAATTATGTGTTTCAATATTTAAGTCAAAATTTCCTGAATCAATTTTCGAATAATCTAATATGTTATTGATAATTCCTTGAAGTAATAAGGCTGAATCGTTGACATTATTAACGTAGTTAGCTTGGATAGCGTCTAAGCTTGTTTTTTTAAGTAAATCAGTTAGTCCAATTACACCATTCAATGGGGTTCTGATTTCATGG
>CAZSUF010000008.1:16495-19572 GCA_964609875.1 uncultured Bifidobacterium sp. | reverse complement strand
TTGTTTTCTTCTTTAATCATTTGTAGATAACGTTGCACTTTTTCTTTATCCTCATCATCTACATATGTTTTCCATAAATCATATCGGTCATAATATTCCTGTTGATGATGTCCAAATACTTTAATGCACGATGGACTTACATAAAGGACTTGCTTTTCAGTTATATCAAAAAGCCAAAACACATCTTCAATGGTTTCATTTATTTGTTCAAATTTTTGTTCGCTTTCAGCTAATGCAATGCGAGATTTTATTTGTTCATCAATATTTTGATATGCCCCATATATGTGCGCACATTTGCCATCTACAAACTCAGGCTGAGCAATAATTCTAATCCAACGATTTTCGTTTTTTGGGGTATCAATTTCTACTTCTTGGTCAAAAGGTTTTCCTTCGTTGATTGCGTTTTCAAATAAGGATTGAATTCTAAGTCGTGTATTTTCAGATTTTATTAAGTCAAAACATATAGGATGATTGATATTATAATTGGCATCTGTTTGTAAAATTTCATATGTAATTTCAGACCAACTTATTTGTTTACTATCTGGATTGTATTCCCATGCACCAAGTTGAGCAATTTTATTAGATTGATTCAGCATTTTTTTAGTCTTATTCAATTCAAACTCGGCCTTTTTGCGCAAATCTGAAGCTATTTCAATTGAAATAATATCAGCAATATGCTTTGCAAAGTTGGCATCCTCATCACTCCACGATTTTATTACTTTAGTTTGTTCGCAACATAAAACACCTACTAGCACACCATCAATACGAATAGGTGTATCCATGAGTGATTTAATTTCAAGCGGATTGAAATAGGAATCTTTAAATTCGTAAGTGTCTGGATGAACAATCGCATCATCAGCTTTGAGGATCAAGCCCGATGCAATAGCATTGAAATAATTTGGGAAATCTGTTTTTTTAAGAATAGAACCTTTTGCGTGTGATTTAGTTGAAAATTGAAAGCAATCGATACACTCAATTTGATTTTCAGCATAGTTCCAAATACTTACTCGGTCTATTTCTAGAATTTCGCTTACTAATTCTGTGATATGTTTTAAGTAATTCTCAATATTGCCATAGTTTTCAGATGAACTAAATGAAAGTTCAAATAATTTTTTATTTTGTAAAGTTCTTTTTTTCTCCGCATCTAATTTATTGAAATATTCAATTTTATTGGCCGTGATATCACGTGCAACGCAGATGAATTCTTTTGTTTGATGATTACTATCCAAAATGGATGATATTTTTAAATCAAACCATTTTTTAAAATCGTTCACTTCAACAAAATATTCTAGCGATCCAATTTCATTGGTATTTTTTAATCCATGTATTATTTCTAAAACCTTTTTAGTGTCGTCGTAATTGATTCCAATTTCTTTTATTGATTTATTGATATAGTAATTATTTTGATTGGCGATTGGTTGGTTGCCCTTATTATAAAATTCTGTTACAATTAAATCATTATTAATAACAAAAACCAAATCGCCTGAATTTAGTAATAACGATTCAAGACGATGATTTGAATCTATTATTTCATTTTGTAACAGGGTTAGTTTTGTTACATCTGAACCTAGAATATACACATTGTTATCAAAAAAACTTAACTTTTCCCAAAGGATTGATTTTATATTTCCGTGTTTTGTTTTAATCTCGCGAATGGGAGATATAAAGGTATTTACGTCTTTCTCAAGATAATCAAGTTCAATACCAGTGAAAGTACTAAATGGTTTGCCAATAAATTCAGTACAATCATCATATCCAAGTATATCTTTTACGTTATCACTAATCGATTTAATATTCCCATTATTGTCGACTAATATTGTCAACATAGAACTTGTATTAATAATTGAATTTGAAATAATGAGATTGTTTGTGATATTTTTATCTATAATATGTTTGATGTAATTTAATGCAAGAGAAATTAAAATCACATTATTAAATAATACTAATAGATTGAGTGAAATGCTATTATTTAAATGCAATGTCAATAAAGCTACCAAAGCAAGCAAATTATATATGATAAAATACCTAAATTGTGAATAGGCGTAATAAGAAAATACAATGATCAATGAAAATTCAGTGGCATTGATTAATGACGTGGGATTTTCTTTAATTTGATTTAATACAGAGATGCTAAAAATCGAATAAATAATAGCAAAATAAACATGTAAATATTTATATATTTTTTCGTTTTTTTTAGAAATGAAATAGAATGATAAACAGAGAATGCTAAATATAATACTAGAAACTAATTCGCTTTTGGTTCTTATTTTATAGAGTTCAATTAATATTTCGGTTGTTGGAACATATACGGCCAATACCAAAAAATAAAATAAAAATCTGTCTGGATTTTTATTGACGGATTGAATGTTGTCTATTGGTCGGAATTGAAATTTCCCTAAATATCGACTAAAAAATAGAAAGGTACCTAATATCAAAAAGGTAAAGAATAACACTGCCAACCAATTGTTTAATAATGGATACATAGAATGGATACGAATAAATCTGCAATAAATATAATATGTTTAATTTATTATTTTTCAAAGATTTGCATAAAATCCAAGTATTTTAATATTATTTATATAGCTAGCTAGGTTTTGCAGAATAACTATAAGGTTTTTCAAATTCAAAGAAGCTGTGGAATCATAGCAATATTGTGCATGTTTTCGCAGATGATAAAGAAGTTGGACAACCTATCAGTGGTGTAAAATAGAATATGAACATGCAAGTTTTGCAAACCAGTTTATTCAGTTTGATTAGAATTTGTCTGGCATATATAACATCAATAATCAAGATAAGAATCAATCATATCAATTATTTACACCTTATTCAGTAAACCTGAAGTAAGTTTGAAATTGATTATGTTAAATTTTAGTATGTTTGTTGTAATTCAACTCAATGGACAGAATAACAAAATTACTTGAAATGCTTAAGGAGTCTCCTTCCGATTGTTTTCTAATGCATGCACTAGGTTTAGAATATCGTAAAATAGAGGAGTTGGATCTGGCAAAAAGGTATTTTGAAAAAGTGCTTGAAACGGATGTAAATTATATCGGCACGTATTATCATTTGGCCAAAAC
>CAZSUF010000008.1:14185-16472 GCA_964609875.1 uncultured Bifidobacterium sp. | reverse complement strand
TAGAAACGTATGAAAAAGGCATTAAAATGGCCATGAAAGTAAAAGATAAACACGCGCAAAATGAGATGCAAATGGCATTAGATGATTTGCTAGATTAAAATGATAAATCTTACACATATACATCAAGATAAATCTTACTTACTAGCCGTGAGTGGTGGAGTTGATTCCATGGTGATGGCGCAATTATTTAAAAAGGCAGACATTCATTTTCATGTAGCTCATTGCAATTTTGGACTTCGACTAGAGGAGGCTGATTTAGATGAGAAATTGGTGAAAAAATGGTGCAGTAATCATGAAATTACTTTTCATACAAAACGATTTGAGACCACTCATTATGCCCAAGAAAATAAAATGGGTATTCAGCAAGCTGCAAGGGAATTGCGATATGCTTATTTTTTTGATTTGATGCGTGAATATGATTTGTATAAGTTGGCAACGGCGCATCATGCTGATGATCAAATTGAAACTGTCTTATTTAATTTGTGCAGAGGCACGGGTATACTCGGGCTTTGTGGCATTCCGGCGGTAAATAATATATTGGTGAGGCCCATGTTGCATTTGACTAAAAAAGAAATTTTGGACTATGCAAATAAAAACGATATCCAGTTTAGAGAAGATAGCAGCAATTTAAAAAACGATTATACTAGAAACAAATTTAGACATCAAATTGTGCCTGCTCTTGAAGAAATATTTCCTTCGTTTTCGCAAAATATGTTGTCTAATATTGAACGGATAAAGGAAACTAATTTAGTTTTTCAACAAGGCATAGATTCATATAGAAAAAAGTTGTTAGTACGTCGAGGGCAAGACATTTATATAGCTGTTTTAAGTTTAGAATCAATTCCGGCATTACCAACCGTGTTATATGAATTAATTAAGGAGTTTAATTTTTCTTATGTGCAAACCTTGCAAGTACTGCAATTGAAAAATAGTCAAAGTGGGGCTTTGGTGCAAAGTGAAACCCATAAAATTATTCGGAATAGAAAGCATTTAATCATTACCAAAATTGAAAGTCGGTCAAGCGATCTCATCCTGATTGATCAAGGTAATATGATAATTCACACCCACGATTTTGAGTTGCAGTTCGATATAGTCGATGCGAAAAAAATGGGTAATGAAAAAAATAGCGAACAAATTTTTATACAAACCAAATCGCTGGTTTATCCATTGATTTTGCGTCGATGGAGACAAGGTGATTATTTTTATCCTTTGGGTTTGAATAAAAAAAAGAAAGTGTCGCGTTTGTTAATTGATGAGAAAATTCCTTTGCATGATAAAGAAAAGATTTGGGTATTAGAGTCGGATAAAAAAATTATTTGGGTAATTGGATTTAGGCAAGACCATAGATTTGCCGTAGAATCCAATGCAGAAAAAGTCTTGAGAATTACTAGAACAATGAATTAAGATATGAAATCAGAAAAGTATTTAGCACTTCAAGCACAATATGAGCTCTTAGATGATGAGGAATCAAAAATTAAATGTCTGATTGATATCGTACTTGAAATGCGGGCTTTTGATATTGATGAAGCCTTTAGGCTATCTGATGAAATTATCGAAAGGTCTTTAAAAATTAGGTTTAAAGAAGGCGTTGGTAGAGGCTTAAATCATAAAGGAGCTTGCTATTGGTTAAAAGGAGAATATGATAAAGGCTTAGATACGCTTAAAGAGTCGCTGAAAATTGCCAAGGATATCAAGAATGATCCGTTGAAGGCTCGGGTTTACAATAATTATGGGAATATTTATCGAGAGTTAGGAGACTTGTCCAACGCTTCGAAGTATTATCAATGGGCTTTAGAGATTAATGAAGAATTGCAAGATGAATTATCTCAATCTGCCATCATGATTAATATTTCAAATATTCACTTTGATTTATACGATTATGAAAATGCTTTAGAATATGCCAAAAGGTGTTTGGAAATTTTTAAAAAGTATGATGACAAAAAGAGGTTAATTAGCGTATATCATACTTTAGGTAATATTTATTTTAAAAAAGAAGATTTTGAAAATGCGTTAATCCACTTTAAAAATAGTTTGCAGTTATCGGAAACAAAATCAATTGGTCATATGCTGGCGAATAGTGGCATTGGAAAAGTGTATTATAAAACCAAAAATTTCGAACGTGCACGCTTCTATTTAAATCAATCTTTTCAACAAGCTGAAGAGTTGTCTAATATCGAAGGCGTGATCATTGCCGAATTTTATTTGTGTAGTGTAAACACAGATGAAGGAAGTTATGTACATGCTTTAAAACACCTTGATAAAGCTTTTGTGATTGATAAAGAACATT
>CAZSUF010000008.1:12803-14125 GCA_964609875.1 uncultured Bifidobacterium sp. | reverse complement strand
CCCATGTATATGAAAAAATGGATAATATCACTAGGGCTTATTGGCATTTGAAAGAATATGAATCTTTAAAGGAAGAAATATTCCAACAGAATACCATCAATAAACTCCGCAATTTGCAAGTGAGACATGAGATTGAATTTGCAGTCAAAGAAAAAGAAGTTGCAGAGCAGTCGTCGAAATTGAAGCAGGAATTTATAGCTAATATGAGTCATGAGATCAGAACACCTATGAATGCTATTGTGGGTATGACAAGATTGCTCTTAGAAAAATCACCTCGTGAAGATCAGCTTAAATACTTGAATGCCATTGCACAAAGTGCAGATAATTTATTGGTGATTATCAATGATATTTTAGATTTTTCTAAGATTGAAGCAGGGAAAATTACCTTAGAACAAATTGATTTTTCTTTGCAGAGTGTCTTAAAAAATGTAGTGACTTTATTAAGATTTAAGGCAGAAGAAAAAGGCATTGAAATTAGATTTGAGATGCCATCCACATTGCCTGATGCCTTACACGGCGACCCTACAAGATTAAGTCAAGTATTAATGAATCTCGCTGGCAATGCAGTGAAGTTTACTGAATTAGGTTCAGTAAGAATTGTTTGTCATCTTGAAGATCAAGTGGCCAATGCTATAAAAATTCGTTTTGAAGTGATAGACACCGGCATTGGAATTTCTGAAGAATATGTGCATCGTATTTTTGAGAGTTTTACCCAGGCCGGTACTGATGTTGCCAGAAAGTATGGTGGCACCGGATTAGGGCTTACCATTTCCAAGCAGCTTGTAGAGCTCATGGATGGGAAAATAGAAGTCAAAAGTCAAATAGGACAAGGCACCGTTTTTTCTTTCTATTTGCCATTTCAATTAGCTACAGTAAATCAATTAGTTTCAAAAGAAGATTTTATTTGTTCTGAACAAGACGTAGCCATACTCAATAAGTCTAGAATTTTATTAGTAGATGATCATGAATTTAATAAATTATTAGCTGTTGACACCTTGCATACAGTAGCCCCTAATATGGATATTGAAGAAGCCTCTTCGGGATTGGAAGCTGTTGAAAAAGTTAAAAAAGGCAACTATGATTTAGTGTTGATGGATATTCAAATGCCACAAATGAATGGGGTAGAGGCTACAAGAATGATCAGGCATGAATTAGATGAAACTAAACGAGGAATAAAAATCATTGCCATGACAGCAAACGTTATGAAGAATGATATCGAACATTATTTGTCTAACGAAATGAATGATCATATTCCAAAACCCTTTAGAAAAGACGAGCTCATTCAGAAAATTTTGCGACACCTGAATAAGCAGGAAATTCTG
>CAZSUF010000008.1:1882-12788 GCA_964609875.1 uncultured Bifidobacterium sp. | reverse complement strand
CACGTGAAAATATTGTGGTTAATACAACTGAAGATCAAGGCCTAGTTGAAGATACTGTTGCAAATTCTATTCATGTAGTTTCTGATCATTCGAAAGTCGATCTTAAAACAATTGATTTAAGATTTCTGATTTCCTTCGCTGGAAGTGATGTGGAAAAACAAAAAAAGTATGTTAGAATATTTTTAGAAAACTCACCTAAATTATTAAATCAAATAGAAACAGGCTGGCAAAACGCCGATTATGAATCCATTAAAATAAGCGCCCACTCATTAAAAACACAATTGAATTATATGGGTGTTAAAGAGGAAAAATCGCACATCTTCGAACTAGAACAAATGGCATCGCATACACATAGACGTGAAGAAATGGAAAGTTTGATAAAAAATTTAAAGCTAGTTTGCAGCCAAGCCTTTAAAGAATTAGCTGAATTTTTAGTATAAACTCTAGTAATCTATTTTCCTTTAAAGGCTGGCTTTCTTTTTTCTAGAAAAGCATTCACGCCTTCTTGATAATCAAAGGTTTGGGCAGCATTCACTTGCTCTTGTCCTTCACGAATTAATTGTTGACTTAATGTATTTGCATACGATTCATTCAATAATTTTTTTGTCAGTCCTATTCCTTTTGTAGGCATTTCTGCTAGGGTGGCGGCAAGTTTCCAACTTTCTTCATCAAAAGTTTCATCAGAAAAATGACAATATATCATGCCCATATTAGCGGCTTCTGCTGCCATCACTTTATTGCCAAGCATCATCAAAGCACTGGCTTTTTGAAACCCAATTAATCGTGGCAAAAAGTAGGTGCCTCCACTGTCAGGTATTAAACCTATTTTGCTAAATGCTTGTATAAAAGAAGCGCTTTCTTTTGCCACCACAATATCAGCAGCCAATGCAATATTTGCGCCTGCCCCTGCAGCTACACCATTGACGGCGCATACGATTGGTTTTTCAATACTACGCATTTTTAAAATAATAGGGTTATAATGTTCCTCAACAATTTGGGCTAGTTCAATGCCATTGTCTTCTATAGCCTCACTCAAATCTTGTCCTGCACAAAAGGCTTTCCCTTCGCCTGTTAAGTAAATACATCTTACTTCATCATCAGCGCTGGCATTGTCTAATGCACTTTGTAATTCGAAAGCCATTTCTCTACAAAAGCTATTAAATTTTTCAGGTCTGTTCAAAATTATTTTGGCTATAGCTTGTGTTTTTTCAACGCGTATAAATGACATGATAATTTGTTTTGCTGTAAAGATGAAAAGGATTTATCAATTATAGAAATTAATTTGATGAATCATTTTTCTAGTCAAGATTTACTGAGTTATCTTTGAATGATGCTTAGATTTTCATTCATCTGTATAAGTATTCTTTTATTGCAGCTTCAAATGTATGCAGATAGTTATCAGGCATGGAGAAGCGGCAGTGCTGATCAATTAAATGGAAAGGCACTTACTTGGATTTGTTTTCTTTCCTCGGATGAAGCTTTGTGGACTGCTGAAGAAGAAAAGGATGTTTTGCTGAAAGTAGAGGAGGCTCAACAATGGTTAGTCAATCAAGCAAAAAAATATGAAATACCGCTTGAATTTCAAATTAGTTCTAACAAACTTATTGATAGACATTTAGTAGACAAGATAAACCATAATCAAGATGATTTAATTGAACGAACAAATATTCTTTTTCAAATTCACAAGAAAATGGGATTTACTAGAAGATATAATTTACTAGATCTGATGAAAGATTCCACCTTTTGCAATAAGTTGCATTGTCTTGTTTTTGTAAAAGGGAAAGGAGCAAGTTATTCTTTGCCCTTTAGAGAAGGCATGAATACGAATAAATATTTTAATGAAGGCAGTATTATTTTTACTCAATACGAATCAGGAAAAAACTTAGTAACTGCATCTATTGCTCACGAGTTGTTGCATTTGTATGGGACTTGGGATTTATATCAAACTTTTGCCCAAACTGCTGATAGAGAAAAGAAAGCAAAAGAGTTATTTCCCCATTCTATTATGTTAAAAACGTATACAAATATGCAAGAAAATGATCTTGACGAATTAAGTGCTTGGTTGATTGGTTGGAAAAGCGATGAGGAGGTTTGGTATAGTTGGTTTAAGCCTAAGAATTTTTAATTATTCAAAGACAAAATATCCACCAATAAGTACACACAGTATGGCAATAGAAGTTAGGCCATAAAAAATAAAATTCCTTAATTCTGGAAGAGCGCCCATTAAAGTAAGCAAGCAACTCAAGAAGCCAACAATTAATCCAATTCCTATTAACCAAAGCCCTCTCTGGGTTCTTTCTTGAAGTTTTTTCTTTTTGTACAGCAGTAAAATTTCTTCCATTTGATCCGAGGCGTAACCTTTACTTATAAGCTCGTTTTTGATGCTTTCTTGTGTAGCATGTTGATGATCCCAATGTTCAAACAGGGCAAGGTAAGCGGTTTGATTTACAGACATAGCTAGCTAGTTTACATGAATGATATTCTAAATTTAAACTTATTTATTTAGTTTTTAATTTTTTACTCAGAATATTTTGGGCGGCACACAGGCTATCCGTTGCAAGTCCTCTCCCGCCAGAGCGCGGGATGCGGGCTTTTCGTTGCAATCCTTGCCGCAATACAAACAGCCAACGTCGTTGAATTTTCTTTATCTTCATTCTAAGATTCCTCTTAAAGATTATTTTATGATTTCATTCAGATTTTATGATTGATTTTGAATTAAATTCGATTTTTTTATGAATACAGAAAATAAGCAACAAGAAGAGATTAAGTTTTTAGATGGACCTCAGAGTCGATTCGAAGATTTGAAATTCACCTTTCGTACAGTATTGGATTTTATCAAAGGTTATAGAACTTTGCATTTTGCAGGACCTTGTGTGACCATTTTTGGATCAGCAAGATTTTCAGAAACTCACCCGCATTATATCAAAACAAGAGAAATTGCAGCAGCCATTGCTAAATTAGGATTTACTATCATGACGGGCGGTGGTCCTGGAATAATGGAAGCTGCCAATCGAGGCGCCAAAGATGTAAATGGCAGAAGTGTAGGTTGCAATATTGAACTACCTTTCGAACAAAAACATAATGATTATTTAGACAAATGGGTAACTATCAAATATTTCTTTGTACGTAAAACATTGTTGATTAAATATTCATATGCTTTTATTGTCATGCCTGGTGGTTTTGGAACCATGGATGAGTTATTCGAAGCCTTAACCTTGGTTCAATGTAAGAAAATAAAAAATTTCCCAATCGTTATTTTTGATAAAGCGTTTCATCAAAATTTAATTGAATATATCAACGATTTGAAACATGCACTGACTATTTCTCCTGAAGATTTAGATTTGATTTTAGTCACTGATAGTGTAGAAGATACTGTGAATCACATTAAAGGCACGATTACTAAATTTGGCTTGCAGTATGAAAAGAAATTCAAACCATTGAAATGGTTGCTTGAAGATGAATTAGCAGAATAGAGCTGTATTTTTTCTTGTACACTTCAACAGCCTGAATATTTTCAGATTTGTCGTTCCCGCAATTTTATGGCTAATAGTATTCTAAATTTTATGGCTAAGTTTAGATATTATTTATCGCTTGAATAGGCAATCAAATTATTCGTAGAATAGCTTTTGAAGTAATTCAATTTATTTCTTTTGGAAAGTGGACACGTATTTATGTTTGCCAATTAGCTCTAGAATATAGGTGCCAGTTGCAAATTCTGACGTGTTTATACTTAGATCGTTTACATTCGAATCTAAAGGTTTATTCAATATTAATTGACCATTCGTGGCATAGATGTTTAACTCGAATTTCTCATGTGAAATACCATGACTAAATTTTAAATTAAGTTGGTTGTTTGCCGGATTTGGAAATAATTGAAAAGGAGAATTTGTTTCAACAGATTGATTGGATAAGGCAGTCCCATTAAATCGAATGTCTTCGAAAATGGCATCGTTCAATACGCTATCAATATGACTGCAATTGGCCAATCCTACATAGATAGTATCTGTCATGGCAATTGTTGTTTGTTGAAGTTCATTCCAAATCATTCCATCAAGAGAAAAATAAGAAGTAACCGTATTCCCTATTCATTCAAGTTTTACCCAGCCAGGCGCACTGCCTGCTGTATCTTTATTCGTGGTCCAATCATTGGTTTGTTCTCGCCACTGCATGGCAAAACCATTACCTGGGGTGAGTGCACAAATGGCATGTTTGGCATCATCTGCTAAGGTTTCGCGAACCATGACACCTGCTTTTGCCCAACCATAAATATTGCCTATATGTTTTACCTTAGCACTGATCGTTAAATCTCCTGACATTTTTTTATATAAGAAATGAAATTGATCATTTTTATTCCAAATGTCTTCGCCTTCTGCAAGTATTGTATATCGTTGATGGACAGAGTCGTAACAAACACTCCCTGCAACACTAATTGGGCCAATATCTTGATGCCCATCAAACTGAGTATTCAGCGGATTACTTGGTGTTTGAAAATAGATACGAGAACTCCATAAACTTGAGTCAGCGCCACAAATTGATCTTACTCTAGCTTCATATTGAGTACATCCAGAGAATGCGCCCAATGAATAAGTATTGCTATTTATAATTGATTGATTCCAATTCAGAGTACCTACTTCTCGAACTTGAATTGCATAGGAAGTAGATCCCGTTGAATTCCAATTTACTTGAAAAGAGCCATTCACCCATTGACTATTTGAGATGCTCGGTGTGGTACATGTGGAAGAATTTTCTATTTTAGTTTCCCAAATGCCACGGCCAAAATAAGATGCGTACATTCTTGCATCCACACTGCCATCATTAAACCACATGAAATCTCTGATAGGAGCTATAGTTGGTAAAGCCCCAGAATAATTAACCCAATTAGTTAAATTTTGATTTAAATAGTATACACCTAAAGGATTTCCAACATATAAACTTTGGTTATTTGAATAATCATCTAAGAAAATATTTAGGTGATTTATATTAGGCAAGTTGCCAGTAATATCAGTAAAAATGGAGCTTCCAATACTTGTTTTATACACTTTACCATTTAAAATAAGAAATAGCAGGCTTGTGTCAAGACTAGAAATATACATGCTTTGAGAGGCTATATTTAAAGGAAGGTTATACAGCGTAAATGTCGGTGTCAAATCAAGTGCATTTTGGGTAACATAGAGTTTGCCTAAAGTACTGTAAGCTAAAATATTTGGATGCCCTTTACAAAGTGCAATCGATTTGATCAATGAAGTTCCAGAAGCAATTTGTATCCACACAGGTGAATTGCTAGTAAGATTATTTGTACGCCATAATTTGGTTCCTGCAGCATAGGCTATGTCTTGATTATCTGGACTGAAAACTTGTGTATAGGAATTTGTTGGAATAGCAGTGGTTATCCCATATTCATTCGAACTACCAGAAGGTAATGACCTTCTTTTTTTGTCGTCAAAATAATAAATAAACTTTTGTGGCGAATAATCCATTTGCATTGCGGTTGTCCAATCGCCGCCACGATTTGTTTTCCAAATGCTATCTATCCGAACTAATTCTCCATTGTCTTGAGTGCCACTTCCTAAAAGTTGGTTGTATAAGGGGCTTGCTGCAGCATGATAATTTTCAGTAGCACTTAGTCCATGACTTTTTTGTGTCCAATTTATTCCGGAATCTGAAGTTAACCAAACACCCCCGTCATTGGCCTGAAATAGATTGTTAGTGCCAGGTTGAAAGGCGTAATCGTGCATATCTGTATGCACAGTCTGCCACCAATTGGTCAGCTTGCTCCAATTGGTTCCGCCATCTTGACTTCTCCAAATATTGTGTGAGCCAAGAAAAATTTCGTCTGCATTGCTAGGATTGGCTTCTAGACAAAAGTTGTAATTTCCTTGACCGCCACCTGTGGTATCATAACCAGTTAAGCTTCTTGTTGGGTCGTGATAAGTGATGGTGAAACTTAATCCAGAATCTATACTTTTAAAAATGGTGCCTTCGTCTTTAATCGTGCCAAGATACACAACTGCAGAATTAGCTGCACTTACGGCAATTCTTGTACCTTGATCAAGTTGGCCTGTCAAACCGTTCGTAATTTCAATCCAAGTATCGCCTTTGTCTGTACTACGAAAAAATTTATTCATGCTAGAGGCAAATAAAACAGGATTTGTCACCCCGGGTTGCCATGCCATGTCTGTAAACTTAGGTACGTTTAAAGTTTTAATCCAATTGTTTCCTCCATCAATAGTTTTATAGATACCACTATCTGTGGCTGCAATTAAGGCAAGATGATCTGAAGGATCCATCAGCAATTCGACAGCCATTTTATCCCCAAGGCCATTATTGATTTGTGTCCAATTTGTTCCACCGTCTATTGTTTTCCAAATACCTAGGTCGGCTGAATAATAATTCGGATCGCCAGAGCCCAAGTATATGATATCAGAGTTGGTATAGTCAATGCATAAACTGGATAAATTCATTTCTGGAAGTTTATCGGTCTGCATATTTGTCCATTGATTACCGGCATCAGTGCTTTTCCAGAGTCCGCCAGAAGCACTGCAAGCATAGAGGGTGTTATTTTGATTCGGATCAAATTTGATTTGACAAACTCTGCCAATTCCATTAATTTGTCCAGAAATATTTACGGGAAAATTATTAGGGCCGTTTAATACCCAGTTTGATGTTTGTGCAAATGAGATGCTCATCCCGCTAATAAGAAGAATGTAAACTGATAATATAAATTTCATAAGCGTATTATTTACGATCTTCTTGTTGAAGATGCCAACGTTGAATTCTCTCTGCTGGAGTTAAGATATGTCCGTCTGAGGTAATATTTGAAGAGACTTTTATTTGCCAATATTTAAACTTTTTATAAGCCATATTGATCTCTTGTTGGCTGTATGTTGCTTGAGACATGCTTTCTACTTCGTTAGGATAGGTTGCTTTTTTCTCATCTGGTAAACTAAAGATTTCACTTTCCTCTACAGGTTGTTGTCGATTTTGCCAGTATAAATCAAAAGCCTTGACAGTTTCGAAATAGTTTAAACTTGGATTTTCCATCATGGCAATCCAATGCGGATGTTCACGATATTGAGTTTCTGGTAAAGTTTGAGCCGGTAAAATAGTACTTTGTAGTCCTATGAAGATAAATAGCAAAATAGGTTTCATACGGGAAAGTGTTGAATGAAATATTGGCAAGATTAATATAATTGGCACTTTTCTTCCATGGTTACATCAAATTGAGTAACGGTGCTACTATTGGCTTCGCATTGCTTCTTGGCTTCTTTCTTTTTATTTTTTATGGCAAACTCATGTATGGAAGAATCTGGTAGTCCTGGATGATTTCCTGTATACTTTACAAGGCACTGACAATTAAATTCTCTTGTACAAGCCACATTAAATACGGCTGAAGCCAAAAATATGATTAAAGCTAATTTCTTCATTAAAGGTGAATATTCAGTCAAATATAAGCAAACTAATTTTTTTGACATAACTATTATTCGATATTTTTACAAGATTATTTAAAGAAATGGTTTTAACTCAGCAATTAGAGAATATTGAATTTTTGGCCAAACAAGTGGTTGAAGGATTTATTATAGGTTTGCATAAAAGTCCATTTCATGGATTTTCGGTCGAATTTGCACAACATAGCCTCAATAATACAGGCGATAATCTTAAGCATATCGATTGGAAGGTATATGGAAGGTCAGATAAACTATTTATAAAAAAATATGAAGAAGAAACGAATCTTCGTTGTCAAATCATTATAGATACTTCATCATCTATGCTATTTCCCGAAGGAGAAGGGCAGCCCAATAAGCTTCAATTCTCTTGTTTAGCCGCAGCTTCTTTAATAACCTTACTCAAAAAGCAATTAGATGCTGTAGGACTTACATTATTTGATCAATCGATTTCTTTACATACAGCCTGTAAATCAAATACATTGCATCAGAAAATGATGATGAATGAATTAGAAAAATTATTAAAGAAAACAACAGAAAATCAAGGAACTCAAGCTGCAAATGTCTTGCATCAAGTGGCAGAAAATATTCATAAACGATCTTTAGTCATTATTTTTAGCGATATGCTAGATCAAGTTTCGGCCCAAGATGAAATTTTTGAAGCGTTAAAACATTTGAAGTATAGAAAGCATGAAGTCGTGCTTTTTCATGTACAGGATAAAAAACATGAAGTAAATTTTGAATATGAAAATAGGCCTTATGAATTCATCGATTTAGAAACAGGAGAAAAGTTAAGAATGAATTCCACTCAATTAAAAAAGGAGTATATCGAAAAAATGAGTGCTTATAGAAAAGCCTTGTCTTTGAAATGTGGACAGTTTGGAATCGATATTGTTGACGCCGATGTCAATGAAGGGTATCAGAAAATTTTACTTTCTTATTTGATTAAACGAAATAAAATGGCTTAAATCATGTTAAGTAGATGTATTTCGAACTTAATTTGGATAGAATAACAAATGAATTTAAATTTTAATACGATATTTACGCAACTAACTTTTATTTATTCCCCTTAAAATATCTCATGAAGAAACTTTCAATCATTCTCCTCTTGCTTTCTTCTTTGTCTATCTATGCCCAACCTTTTTCTGCCTACACCAATATAAGACAAGAGTTTTATGTGTTTGATAATGGCGCAGTGAATAGGATTGAGCCTTTTGCCCCTACTGATTATAAGGTAGGGCGAAATGCTGTAGCTTATTTAGATAATCAGCAAATTTTTAAAGTCTTTAAAGATGGTATGGTTTCTGTAGTGAACGATTTATCTACCACAAATTTCGAAGTTTCTGATAATTTGGTCTTGTATAAAAATGCCACTATACTCTCTGTGATTGATGGCAACGACAATGTGATGCTTTCTCGTTTATGTGATCGATACGCTATGGGAGATAGTATTGTGATGTTTTATGATATCAACAAACAAACTTTTAATGCATATTCTCAAGGTAAAATTACCGAGTTAGAAACTTTCTTAAATATCACAGATCAAGATTTTACTTTTGATAAAACAGTGAAAGTTTCTGATAATATGGGTGCATACATCAATTATAATGGCTTATTTAAAGTGTTTTATAATAATGAACAAGAAACTTTAGAATCTCAACCCGTCAAGGAATTTAATGTGGGAAGAAACATGTTAGCCTACGTAGATATCAACAATATTTTCAAAATTTATTATGGAGGACAAACTTATGTCATTGATCCTTTCGCGCCTAAGTCTTTTATGGTTGGAGATGATGTAGTTGCTTTTCAAAGTTATGAAGGTTATTTTAAAATATTTTATAAGGGAAATATTTTTACCTTAGGTTATTACGAACCCAGATACCATGTGTCTGATAGGGTCGTGGCCTTTCAAGATTTGAATGGTTTCTTAAAGGTTTTTTACGAAGGCGAACAAACTTTTATTGATAATTACTATCCTGATAAAATGGAGTTGAGTTATAATTCTTTAGCCTATGTCAATAAAAATAATATACTCCGTATGTTTTCTAAAGGCAAAATGTATGATGTGTCAACCATGGGATTGCTAGACATGAGATTAGATTATGACGTACTACAATTCAAAGTTGGATTCAATGCTTTTAAAATGTTCTTCGATGGCAATTATTATAATTAGTTTAACGACATCTCATTAGATTAAAACTAACTTCACCTGAATTTTTTTAATATGAAAAAGTGTCTCCTTTTAGTCGCCTGTATCTTTTCTTTTACTTCTCTTTTTGCAGTAAAAATTTTGATACCCATGGATGAGTCTTCACAAAAGAATCATTTAAAAGCCTATGGTATCGCATATCTTGTTTTAACGCAAACTCAAAAAGTAGATTGGTTATTGAATTATCGAGGAGGTAGTTTTGTGTTTGATTATACAAGCCAAATTGAAAATGAATGTAAAATTAGAGATGTGAGTTATGAAGTTTTACCTGAGGCTCGATATACTTCAATCTTAGATGAAATTTCAGATCCAGATGTCAATATGGATTTAGTAAGATTAGAAAAACCACCTAAAATTGCCGTTTATACCCCTGATGGAAAAATGCCTTGGGATGATGCCGTAACGATGGTGTTGACTTATGCAGAAATTCCATTCGATAAAGTATATGATGATGAATTACTTGATGATAAACTGATAAAATACGATTGGTTGCATTTACACCACGAAGATTTTAGCGGACAATATGGAAAGTTTTATGCTGGCTATCATACAGCAGAATGGTATATCGAAGATGTGAAAAAAAATGAAGCCATGGCGCATAAACATGGTTTTGATAAAGTATCTCAATTGAAATTAGCCATCTCAAAAAAAATTAAAGAATTTGTCATTGGTGGAGGATATCTTTTTGCTATGTGCAGTGCTACAGATAGCTACGACATTGCTTTATCTGCTGAAGGATTGGATATTTGTGATAAAGTGTTCGATGGTGATGCACAAGACATGACAGCACAAAGTAAATTGAATTTTGAAAAGTGCTTAGCCTTTAAAGATTTTAGATTGGTGACTAACCCTTATGAGTATGAATATTCTGATATAGACGCCACCACATCTAGACAAGTTCCATTCTCTTCGGATTATTTTACCTTGTTTACTTTTTCAGCAAAATTTGATCCTATCCCTTGCATGCTTTGTCAAAACCATACTACCACTGTAAAAGGCTTTATGGGACAAACAACCTCTTTTAAAAATCGTGTGCTTAAGAGTAGTTCACTAGTCTTAGGTGAAAATAAATCTGCCGCGGAAGCTAGATATATTCATGGCGACTTAGGCAAAGGAACCTGGACTTTTTATGGCGGGCATGATCCAGAAGATTATCAACATCAAGTGGGAGATCCTCCAACGGATTTGAGTCTGCATCCGAATTCTCCTGGGTACAGATTGATTTTAAATAATGTTTTATTCCCGGCTGCTAAAA
>CAZSUF010000008.1:0-1872 GCA_964609875.1 uncultured Bifidobacterium sp. | reverse complement strand
TAATTTGTTTTCATTTGTCTACAGGGCTTGCTTAATTAATATGGAGTATCTTTTGGGCGGCACACACGCTTTTCGTTTCAAGTCCTCTGCCGAATCGGCTACAAAGTATCGGGTAAAATTGAATTTCGTGAAGCCTCTCGGCATGCGGGCTTTTCACTTCAATCGTTGCCGCAATACAGCATAACAATCAAATTCATTTTTCAGTGATTATCCGCTAAACTACCTTTTTGAGCATATGAATACAGATGGCATCTCTCTCATAGCATCATAGTGAAAAAAATCTTCATGGAGAAGACGGCCTAAGATTCGAGGCAGCTAAAAATATTGAAATCGAAGCCAAACTTTTATCCACTGTTTGAGCACAAACGAATGCATGTTTGTAGGGAATAACAATAGTTGCGAGTTTGGATAATACCAATGTGAATTGGTTGTTGACCAATTCTTACAGTGGTATATGCCGATTGCATGATAATTAAAACCAATGAAATATAAATATTACATCGGTATAAAAGTGGCGTAGATGAGATAATTTTTATTGCCAAAGAATCTTCAGCCTTGATTTTTTGCTCAACTTTTGCATCAAGGCAAAAGTGGAAAAGGTTACAGGTAACTTTGCAGATAGTTCTTGATCATCTAATTTTCATTAAACTTCCTGAAATTAATTGTTTTCACGTTAAACAGCAGAACCTATAAAGTTCTTACCGTAAATATTTTCTCATTGTATAATGGAGATATTATTTGTGCTTATCTTCATGCCCAAAATCATTTCTTATGAAAGGCATATTTATTTTGCTCTGTTGTTTCTCTACACAAATTTTTGCACAAGAAAAAAAGGCTTGGGATGTAAATAATCCAGGAGGGCCTTACAAGGATTTTAGTTTCACAACAGATGAAGGCACTTGGATGAATTTAGATGTATCACCTGATGGAAAAAAAATTGCTTTCGATCTACTGGGTGATATTTATATCCTTCCGATTGAAGGAGGTAAAGCAACTTGTTTGCGCAGCGGATTAGCCATGGAAGTTCAACCTAGATTTAGTCCAAATGGAAAACAAATTTTATTTACTTCAGATGCAGGTGGTGGAGATAATATTTGGGTGATGAATATTGATGGAAGCAAGGCAAAACAAATTACTAAGGAAAGTTTTAGGTTATTAAATAATGGCGTTTGGACACCTGATGGAGAATACATGATTGCTCGAAAGCATTATACTTCACACAGATCTTTGGGGGCTGGTGAACTTTGGATTTATCATATTTCTGGAGGGGATGGATTACAACTTACCCCACGTAAGAATGATCAACAAGATTTGAACGAACCTTCTTGCAGTCCTGATGGTAGATATGTGTATTATAGCGAGGACATGTATCCAGGAGGCTACTTCCAATATAATAAAGATCCAAATAATCAAATTTTTGTCATCAAACGATTTGATAGAGAAAAAGGAATTTCAGAACAAATTACTGGTGGATCAGGAAGTGCTTTCAGGCCAGAAATTTCTCATGATGGAAAGATGCTTGCTTTTTTAAAACGTGTTCGTACAAAAACCATCTTGTATTTGCGTGATCTAGAAACAGGAGAAGAGTGGCCTATTTTCGATCAGTTAAGTAAAGACCAACAAGAAGCTTGGACAACCTTTGGTGTGTATACAGGTTTCTCTTGGATGCCAGATAATAAATCGATTATTATATGGAGCCAAGGTAAAATACATAAAATTGATGTCTCGAATAATAATACATCAACTGTGATTCCATTTTCATGTGACGTAAAAAATAAAATCGCTGATGCCTTGCGTTTTAAACAAGATATCAATCCGAATGAATTTACAGCCAAAGTAATTCGACAAGCGGTCACTTCACCAGATGGGAAA
>CAZSUF010000007.1:20107-30335 GCA_964609875.1 uncultured Bifidobacterium sp. | reverse complement strand
ATGATTCTTTAAAATAAACTCTGTGCGGCATTTGTAATGTCTTACTGTTACTGATGGCTTTGTAGACTACAAAAAAATATCCTTAACAACTTTTCCAAAGTTCTAAACTTTGGAAAAGTTCGGGCAGCAACTTAATGGCAATCATTTTTATTTTGCCAAAGCATAAGCTTTGCAACCTGTGCCACATCTAATAGATTATCAACTTAGTTTTTCCCTAAAACAACCTGCTTAACAACTTTTCCAAAGTTCAAAACTTTAGAAAAGTTTCGATAACAACCTAGTTGCAATCATTTTTATTTTGCTAAAGTATAAGCACAAAAAAACCGACTCCTCGAAATCGGCTTTTGTAAGTGACCTGAACAGGAAAAGTATAATTAATAAAATATTTGTGCTATTTCAAAAGGACAATAGAAGGACAAAAAGTGGGAAATAGTGCTAAATTATAGCTGAGTGGACCTGAAAATATTTTACCAAATTTTACCATAACTTACCAAATTTTGCCAACTTTAGACCATCTTTAGCACACATAGAATAAAAGAATATAATATGCATCAAATACTCCCAATTTTCCTGACTTTACTTGTTATTGTAATTTCCTTGTTTGCTCTAAGGTGGGTACTTGATATTTCAACTATCATTAAGAATCAAGAACAAACAAATAAGTATCTGAAAGAATTATCAGAACAGAATAATGAGATACTTAGAAAATTAAGACAATAGTATTTTGTTGCTTTTTATCTTAGACATCGCTCGCTAGCTGAAGTGTCTTTTAACACCAACGGCTGGCGCAGGTTTGCAACCTGTGCCACATCTAATAGATTATCAACTTAGTTTTTCCCTAAAAAAAACCTGCTTAAAAACTTTTCCAAATTTCAAAAATTTTTAAAATTTAAGAAAACAACCTTATCTTAAAAATTTTTATTTTACCAACATATAAAAACTAAAAAAACCGACTCCTCAGAATCGGCTTTTGAAAGTGCCCAGAACAGGAATCGAACCTGCACATCCTTGCGAATACAAGATTTTGAGTCTAGCGCGTCTACCAATTCCGCCATCTGGGCCTCAATAACAAGGAGTGCAATATTACAACAATTAGTTTATTCTCATAAAAATTAAGCCTACATTTTTCTACCTAACTTTTTGTTAGTCTATCAAGTATCTCTCTATCGTTAAAATACTTTCTCTCTTTCTCTACTTTTTTAGCGACTTTTAATTTTTTTATTATGATAGACTCAGAAATATACAGACAAAAATGTGCAGAAAATCAAGATGTCCTGCAAAGTCTGCAGCGTAAAAGCCTTTGGTTAAGCATGCAAAGAATAGGTTTGTTTGTGCTTGCTTCCTATGCAATCTATGCCTTAATAAAAGGTCATGGACAATCTTGGGGCTTGGTCATTTTCATTAGCTTCATCTTGTTTCTTGTAGTACTTAGATTTCATAATGCCATCGCAGAAAAAATAAATTTAACCAAAGCCCTCATCCTTATCAATCAAAATGAAATCGAGTTTTTGGCATTAAAAAATAAACCTCAAGAAAATGGCGCAGCTTTTAAAGACCCACTTCATCCCTATGCCGAGGATTTAGATATTTTCGGAGAAAATTCTTTGTTTCAATTTGTAAATCGAACACAAACTTTTCCTGGAAAATTGCATTTGGCTCAGGCTATGAAATTTCCCCTGAAGTTTCAGGATATTCAACAAACTCAACAAGCAGTAAAAGAATGCTCGACAAAATTAGATTGGCGCCAAGCCATCATGGCTCAAGGACAAGTTCAACAAGATCATGAAATTTCCTATCAACAACTTGTAGATTGGAGTAAATCAACTATTCAACCTGTGCCCTTGTGGATGAGGGTTTTAGGCGTTGTATTGCCTGCCGCTTTGGCACTTTTTGTGATCTTGTACAATTTCCTCGACAATGAAATTTATTGGAAATTAGCTTCCTTTATTTTTACCCTAAACCTGATTATTTTCTCGCAATGGCTAAAAAAAATTAAGCAAGAAATGCCCAAAGCAGAAAAAATTCATGCACAATTATTGCAATATGGCAAACTCATTGCCCTCATAGAAAAAGAGTCGTTCAATAGCGAAAAAATGAAACAAGTGCAAGTTTCACTTCAAGCACAAAATCTGCCTTCTAGTCAACTGATTCTTAAATTATCTAGTCTCTTCGAACGAATGGATTCATTGAATAATTTAGTAGGCGCGGTGCTGTTTAATGGGGCAGGACTATACCATATTCATGTCTTTCATTCACTCAATCAGTGGCGCCAGAAATATAGTCAGTTTTTGGAGGTTTGGCTTAAAACCATTGGTGAAGTAGAATGTATCAACAGCTTGGGGAATCTAAGTTATAATCATCCAAACTATTGCTTTCCGAATTTGAACCAAGATTTCAACATGGATTATACAGACTTAGGTCACCCATTAATTCCAGAAAATAAGCGCGTCAATAATGATATTTCCTTTTCCAAACAGCCTTTCGTGGTTTTAACTGGCTCAAATATGTCCGGCAAAAGTACCTTTCTTCGCAGTCTGGGCGTCAATGCGGTGCTTGCGGGCATGGGCAGTGTGGTATGCGCAAAACAAGCCAATATTCACCCGCTTAATTTAATTGTATCCATGCGCCTTTCAGATTCTTTGGGCGAAAATGAATCCTTCTTTTTTGCAGAAGTGAAAAAGCTCAAACAAATTATCGACACCCTGCAAGCTAGCCCTTGTTTTATTTTGTTGGATGAAATTTTAAGAGGCACAAATTCCGACGATAAGCGCCAAGGCACCATTTTATTTTTAGAAAAATTAATTAAATTAAAGGCTATTGGCGTCATCGCTACCCACGATATTGAAGTATGTAAAACCACCGATCTTCATCCAAATTACTTAAGCAATCAATGTTTCGAAGTTGATTTAAGTCATCAAGAATTGCATTTCGATTATACACTTCGACACGGAATTTGTAAAAATAAGAGCGCAACTTTCTTGATGAAAAAAATGGAAATCATTTAAGGTTGTAAATTTTATTTTTTTTTGGGCGGCACACACGCTATCTCTGCAAGCCACGCGAGGCGCGTGGGCTTTCCGTTCTATCGTTGCCGCAATACAAACAGCCAAGATCATCCGCATTCAAAGAGGAAGGTATCATCCGAGACTAAATTCGAACTCATATCAAAGAACTTGAGAATAGGCAAATTAATTTTTCTATCGACGCTAGGTTGTTTACTTTTGCATTCTTCCATCGAATCATGAAAAACTACATTGGTTATTTTCTTTTCTTAAGTCTGTTTTCTTTTTTGTTTACTTCTTGTGAAAAGACAGTGGATATCAACTTAAGTTCAAAAGATAAATTAATCGTGGTAGAAGGTGTCATAGAAACAGATCAATTGCCTTATGTAAGTCTTACAAATAGTATTGGCTTTTTCGATAAAATTGATTTAAACGCCATCGATTATATCCATCAAGCACAAATTGAAGTCCTTGATTTAAATACAAACCAAAAAATCACCCTTCGCGAATATAATATTGATACTACCATCGGTTCAGAAACTTTTTCTTTTAATCTGTATGGTCCTGATATTTCAGATCCTGTCGCCATGAACTTTAAAGGTCAAGTAGATCATTCGTATAAATTGTCTATTTTGTCTGAAGGTAAAACCTACGAAGGCATTGCAAAAATTCCCGTACCGCCGCCATTAGATTCTGTGTGGATAGAACCTGTGCCAGGCCGTGAATCTGAATTTGCAGGCCTGAAAGCCTTGTACAATGATCCAGATTCTTTAGGTAATGCAGTAAGAATCGAAACTCTGTTGAAAAAGAAAAATAAAACCGGTGAAGCGGAAAGGTTTTTAACTTCATTCAATTCAGTATATGATGATGGAATTATCAATGGCACAAGAATTCCTCTTTCAATTGATCTTGGATACGATAAATCCAAACAATATAATCAAGATGAATTTCAAACGCTTGGCTATTTGCAGCGCGGTGATACAGTTACTTTAAAATGGAGTGCCATAGATCGTGGGGTGTTTAAGTTTTGGGAGCTGTTAGCTATTTCGGCAGGAAGTGTGGGTAATCCTTTTGCATCTCCAACCAAAGTTCAAGGCAATGTCAAAGGTGCTTTGGGTGTTTGGAGTGCATTTAGTCCAATTTACTATACAGTGGTTGATACATTAAAATAAAAAATAAGAAAGCATATGTCTAATGAAATCGAAAAAGTAAAAGTGTTAATAATAGGTTCAGGGCCTGCAGGTTATACCGCAGCTATCTACGCCTCAAGAGCTAATTTACATCCTGTCATGTATCAAGGTTTGCAACCAGGTGGACAATTAATGATCACGACAGAAGTTGAAAATTATCCTGGTTATCCTGAAGGTGTCATGGGTCCAAAAATGATGCAAGAATTCGAAGAGCAAGCACGCAGAATGGGTGCAGATATTCGTTGGGGTATTGCCACAAAAGTTGATTTTTCTGTAAAACCATATCGTGTAGAAGTAGATGAAGAAAAATGGATAGAAGCAGATGCCGTGATTATTTCTACCGGTGCTTCAGCCAAATGGCTTGGCATTCCAGAAGAAGAAAGATTAGCTACAACTGGTGGTGGAGTAAGTGCTTGTGCAGTATGTGATGGTGCATTTTTTAAAGGTAAAGAAGTAGCCATCGTGGGCGCTGGTGATACTGCTTGTGAAGAAGCCATGTATCTAAGTAAAATGTGTAGTCAAGTTCATATGCTGATTCGAAGTGAAAAAATGAGAGCAAGTAAGGTGATGCAAGATAGAGTGCTAGCCACCCCTAATATTAAGGTGTACTGGGATACTGTCATAGATTCTATTGAAGCAGAAGAAAAAATCAAAGCCTTGAATGTAAAAAATAATGCTACAGGAGATATTCAACATATTCCTGTGAGTGCTTTGTTTGTAGCTATAGGACATAAGCCAAATAGTGATATTTTTAAACCTTTTTTAGAGATGGATGAAACAGGATATATCATCACGCAGCCTGGTACAACCAAAACTAATGTAGAAGGTGTTTTTGCCAGCGGTGATGTGCAGGATAAAAATTATCGTCAAGCTGTAACGGCTGCAGGAAGTGGTTGTATGGCAGCCTTGGATGCAGAGCGTTATTTGAGCGAACATGGCTTGCACTAATCTAAACTAATTAATTTAAATGGATCAAGCTTGGAAGGCACATTGGAATGAAAGGTATAGCAAAGAAGAGTATGCTTATGGAGTCAAACCGAATGAATACTTTAAGCAAATTATTGATTCTTTGCCTGTCGGACATTTATTATTGCCAGCAGAGGGTGAGGGCCGTAATGCGGTGTATGCTGCCAAGCTAGGATGGAAGGTTTCGGCTTATGATATTAGTGAACAAGCAAAGCTAAAAGCTTGCCAACTTGCTAAGACTCAAGAAGTAGAATTTGACTATCAAGTTGGTGAACTTGAATCATTAAATTATTCAGAGCAACAATTTGATGCTATTGCCTTGATTTACGCACATTTGCCTCCTGAAATCAAATCAACCACTTATGGCATGTTTGATAGATTGCTTAAAACAAATGGTTTTGTGATTGCAGAAGTATTTAGCAAAAGTCACCTCAACTATGTAGCTGAAAATCCAAGTGTTGGTGGTCCGCGAAATGAAGAGATGCTTTTCTCAACAGACGAATTCAGGCATTATTTTAAAGGGTATAAGGTAATTGAATTAGTTGAACAAGAAGTAGTATTACATGAAGGAGTTTTTCATCAAGGAAAGGGCACTGTGATAAGATTTGTGGCACAGAAAATTTAAGTTGTGTAAAAATTTTAGTTTAAATTGCATCTAGCTATGAGAATTCTTGCAACCATATTTTTTACACTGATCATTTTTGTTTCTTGTAATAAGTCATGCCCTGAAGAAAACTCTGAATTTCCGCCAGAAGTACAAATTATTTTTACTAATAAATGTGCAACTGCTGGTTGTCATAACGCCACAAGTTTTGCAAATGCGGCTAATTTAAATATGACTGATTGGAATACCTTGCTCAAAGGTGCTGTGAATGGTTCTGTGATTGTGCCCTTTTCTCCGAATCAATCCTCTTTATTACAATTTGTAAATACACATGCAGATCTTGGTTCGATAGGCCAGCCAACCATGCCACTGAATGAAGCAGCCTTGAGTAGAGCTGAAGTTTTAGCCATCAAACATTGGATAGAGTTAGGGTGCCCAAATATAAAAGGTGAAATTCCATTTGCATCAAATTCTGCAAGTCGAGCTAAGGCTTATATCACCAATCAGGGTTGTGATTTGGTTTGTGTGATTGATGCAACAACCAGACAAGTGATGCGTTATGTTTCTGTGGGACACGATGAGGTGCAAATTGAGGTTCCTCATAATGTGAAGGTATCATCAGATGGAAAGTATTGGTATGTATGTTTTGCCAATGGAGCCTATTTGCAAAAATATGATGCAGTGTCAGATACCTTAATCAAAGAAGTGAATATTACGCAAGGTGCATGGAATGTGATTAAATTATCTCCTGATAATTCCAAAGCACTCATTTCTGATTTGACTAATAATGGAAGAATCGTAGAAGTGAATTTAAATACCATGACAATCAATAAGGTATATAGCGGAAGCGGTTTATTTAGTTCGCCACATGGACTTGCCTATACGCAAAGTACAGATACATTTTATGCCACAGCTCAATATGGGAATATGATTTATCGTGTGATTCCTTCATTGGCACAAGTAGATAATTTATCCATCGAAAAAGGGGTAGCGCCAGTAACGAACCTAGGTAGTTTAGAGCCCCATGAAGTTGCATTTGATCCTTCATTTAGTAAATTATTTATCACATGTCAGAAAAGTAATGAGCTTAGAGTATTTGATGTAAAAGGGGATACTTTGTTGAAGGTCATTCCAGTTGGAAATTATCCACTTGAAATGGCCTTTTCAATTAAGAGAAATTTATTATTTATAAGTTGTCAAGAAGATACAAATCCTATCTATTCATTTTTTAGAGGTGGTGTCTATGTGATTGATATGAGTACTTATCAAATAGTTAGAAAAATACACGAGAAATTTTTTCAGCCACATGGATTAATGGTCGATGACAAACAAGATTTGCTATACATAGCCAGTAGGAATGTAGATCCAAATGGACCTGCACCTCATCACGTATCGAATTGTGCTGGGCGAAATGGATTTTATCATGTCATTAATTTAAACACTTGGGAAGCGATTACAAGGAATGCTGAAATATCTGTAGATCCTTATAGTGTCGATGTTAGACCTTAATGATAACAATGAAAAATTGTAATATAAAAGTTTGGTTTTTTGGGATGCATTTAGTGTGAATTTACTGGCATGTAAAGATGAAGTGGAGGAAAAATCTTTGGTTCATGAAAGTACTCAAAATCAACTTTTACATCCAACACAGGATACACTTAAACCAACACCTCAAGGGTGGATGAAGATCGAGTTTGGACGAAAAGGATGCATAAATAAAATGGCTTATGCCGATACCGCAAATTTTATGCATCAACAAGTATATCCTTGTGCCACTTGTCAATTAAGAGAAGAAGTTGGTCTCGCTTTAGAAAAGGCTATTCAACTTGCGATTGAGAAAAAACTTCAGTTGGTGATATATGATTGTTACAGGCCATTGCACTTGCAAAAGAAAATGTATGAGATCGTTAAGAATGCTGATTATGTAGCTGAACCTTCAAGAGGTTCTAAACATAATAAGGGCATGGCAGTAGATCTTGGTTTAGCAGATAGTTCAGGCAAGCTTTTGGACATGGGCTGTTCATTTGATGAATTCTCAGAAAAGGCTCATGTGAATTATGCAAGACTGTCGGTAGAGGCTAAAAAAAATAGACAAGTGTTGAGGCAAATCATGATAGCAGCGGGATTTGAACCCTATGAAAAAGAATGGTGGCATTTTAATTATGAAAAGAAAAAGTATGAGAATAGTGATGAGCCTTTTATGTGCGATTAAGGCTGTTGCGTGAGGGATGGCAGTGAAAATCCCATCTCGTTCTTCAAAACGAGATGGATTGCAACGTACAGCCCGGCCACGCTACTACATATTTTCAGGCCACTAGAAAGTTGAATAGCGTGGCACGCCCAAAGAACCAAAAAATTCATTACATGTATCCTTCAGGGATTTTACATGCCTATTGTATATTTCAATAGTTGCCTTTTTAGAATGTAGGACATAACCCTTACCTTTGCCCAAATGAGTAAAAAAGGAAAAGTATTGGTAGCCATGAGTGGGGGTATTGATAGTACCGTGGCGGCTTTAATGCTTCATGATCAAGGTTATGAAGTGATTGGCATCACTATGAAAACATGGGATTATGCAACAAGTCATACTCAAGGAAAAAAGGAAACAGGATGTTGTAATATTGATAGTTTTAATGATGCGCGTTTGGCAGCCGTAGAGCATGGATTTCCGCATTATGTTTTAGATATACGTGAAGAATTTGGGGGTGCGGTGATAGAAAATTTTGTGGAAGAGTATTTAGCGGGGCGAACTCCAAATCCTTGTGTAATGTGTAATACGCATATTAAGTGGAGCGCCTTATTAAAAAAAGCAGATGCTTTAGATTGTGAGTTTATTGCTACTGGACATTATGTTCGAGTAAGAGAAGAAAATCAACGCTACATCATTTCGAAGGGAGTAGATGATACCAAAGATCAAAGTTATGTATTGTGGGGGCTGAATCAAGCATGTTTGAGTAGGAGTATTTATCCATTGGGGCATTTGCATAAAACGGCGGTGCGTCAAATGGCTTTAGATTATGGATATCCAGAGTTGGCTAAGAAAAGTGAGAGTTATGAAATTTGTTTTGTACCAGATAATAATTATAGAGATTTCTTAAAACAGCGAGTGACTGGATTAGAAGAAGAGGTAGACGGGGGAGAATTTGTATTAACAGATGGCACAGTTGTTGGTAAGCATAAGGGGTATCCGTTTTACACGATTGGACAAAGAAAGGGATTGGATATTGCCTTAGGAAAACCTATGTATGTCACGCACATAGATCCTGAGCTTAATCGAGTTACTTTGGGTGATGAAGAAGATTTAGAAAGAAGAGAAATTATAGTATCGCGATTGAATATGATTAAGTATGATACAATAAGATCGGGGATGCATGCGTTAACTAAAATTCGGTATAAGTCTAAGCCGACTTCGTCGAATTTATTTTATGAGCAAGGAAAGTTGAGAATTGATTTTGAAGAGGCTGTAAAAGGCGTTGCACCTGGTCAATCGGCTGTTTTTTACGAAGGGGATGATGTGATAGCTGGGGGTATAATTTTGTCTTAGTTTGAAGGAGATTGAAAAATGAACCTAATTTGAGTTAATTTTAAAGAATATTGAGAAATATGAGAAATGTACTATGTTGTTTTTTTGCCTTGATTGTCCTTGGCACTTCATGTAAAAGAGAAGTCATACCGGCTGATGATGTTGAATTAGGAAAAGATTATTTTCCGATTTCAACTGGGCATAGTGTAGAGTATGCGGTGGATTCAATAATCTATAATGATTTTACCAAAACAATTGATTCGATTTCTTATGAATTAAAAGATGTCATAGGAGAATCTTTTATAGATAATGAAGGAAGAACTTCATGGATAGTAAATCGTTTTAGACGATCAGATTCGACAGAAGTATGGGCAGAATTAGTGAGTTATTATGTGACGCCAACGAGTTTTAATTTGGAAGTGATTGAAGATAATTTGAGGTTTATTAAGTTGGTTTTTCCGGTAAAGCCTAACACAAATTGGAAGGGGAACGCTTATATATCTAGTAATTTCAATCCTGAATTACAATGGCTCAATAATAAGTTTTGGATATATCGATATGCTAATTTAAGTGAGCCTTATCAAACACCTTATAGTGTGTTTCCAAATTGTGTGAGCATCAATCAAGTGGATATCACCACAGGTGATCCTTCAAATCCGGATGAGTATAGTGATAGAACCTATGGGAAAGAAATTTATGCTAAAAATGTTGGGTTGGTATACAAAGAATTGACGAATTGGGTATATCAATCTACTGTGGTAAAATTTAGGAAAGGGTTTACCTTAATTTATAGAGCCAAAAAATACACACCATGATGAAAAAATTACTTTGCCTTCTTATTTTATGGAATGTTTTTTTAATCGAACAATCAGATGCTGCGGTAGCTTATGCTTATCGTGTTGAATTTAAAAATAAAAATGGCACTTTAAGTTTTGCTGATTCT
>CAZSUF010000007.1:6617-20097 GCA_964609875.1 uncultured Bifidobacterium sp. | reverse complement strand
GGCTTTGCTAAGAAGAAGTAACCAAGGCATTGTGTTAGATAGCACAGATTTGCCGCTTGTTCAGTCTTACATTGATACAGTCATGACAGTTTCGGCTGCGGTGAAGTTGCATAATAAATCTAAGTGGTTTAATCAGATTGTGGTTATCACATTTGATTCAATGAAAGTAGTTGATATTGCCGCCTTGCCCATGGTAAAAAAAGTAACTTTAGTTGCAAGATATCCGAATGGTGTATTTAAAAAAGAACAACAAGATTTGTCTTTGAAATTTCCTGAAGTTACTTATTTGCCAGAAAAAAAAGAGAGAGGTACTTCGGCTTATTATGGACTAGCGTTTCAGCAAATTGATATGATACAAGGAGATTGTTTGCATGATTTGGGTTTCAAAGGACAAGGGATGGATGTAGCGGTATTTGATGTAAATTTCAGACGAACCGATTCGTGCAATGCCTTTGATTCTTTGATGAATGAGAATAGAGTTAAAGATGTATACGATTTTGTGAAGGACACTGCCTATGTTTATGATGTAACCATCAATAATGAGCATGTTATGAATGTTTTAGGGTGTATGGCTGCCAATAAACCAGGTTCATATGTAGGGACTGCACCCTTAGCTAATTTTCATTTGTATAATACTGAGGATATAAAAACTGAGCAACCCATTGAAGAAGATAATTGGTTGTCAGCTGCCGAGCATGTTGATAGTGTGGGTGTCTATTTGGTGAATTCTTCGTTAGGATATAATACCTATACAAATCTTCCTAGTGCTTCTTATGTATATGCTGATTTTGATGGGTTGACAACTTTAATTGCTAGGGCCGCTAATATGACTGTAGCTAAGGGAATTTTTGTTGTGAATGCACAAGGTAATGAAGGGGCTTCGGCATGGCATTATATGCTTACACCTGCTGATGCAGATAGTGTGTATAGTGTTGGTTCTGTTGATGGATCCAATGCTTGGGCAAGCAGTGGTTATGGGCCTAGCTTTAGACAAATAACGAAACCTGATGGGGTTGCTTTAGGTAAAGGTGCTTCCTTAATTGGCGGAAGTTGTAACATTGGAGCTTCAAACGGATCATCCTTTGCAAGTCCAATTATGTGCGGGGCCATCACCTGTCTGTGGCAAGCTGTACCTCATTTAAAAGTATGGGAATTGCGTCAATTGATCAAGATGGTTAGTGATAGTTTTGCCAACCCAAATTATACACGTGGATATGGATTGCCTGATTTTTGTAAGGCTTATGGAATCGCGCTTAATACTGAAGATATCAAACAGATTGATTATACATTTGCCATGTATCCAAATCCAACTTCTGGTGCCTTTGATGTAAAGTCATTTGATTCAAGGATACAACAAATAGCTTATGCTTTATATGATATGAATGGACGTTGTGTATACAAAAGCGATAAGTTTTCATATGGTCATTTTCATTGTGAGGCTTTAATTGGTGCGCCTGCGGGGAATTATATTTTAATGCTTAGTTCAGGAACAAAATTATTCAGTCAGAAAATTGTGAAGTATTAAAACAGAGGATTTACATTCATGAAAGATTATAAAAAATATTACACTATTGATGCAGAGCCAGAAATACTGTATAGTGCACTGACCAATCCTTATACGATACAGTTATGGTCTGGAGAGCAAGCTGAGATGAATACACAAGTGGGTTTTGAATTTTCTTTGTGGGAGGGGAGTATTACTGGAAAGAATCTTGAATTTGAGGAGAATAAGAAAATTGTGCAAGAGTGGTATTTTGGAGATCAGGAGGAAAAATCGATCGTTACCATAAAATTACATCCTGATAAGAAAGGGACATCAGTAGAGTTAAGGCATACAAATATTCCAGATGATGCCTTCGATAACATTTGTGAAGGTTGGGATCAAGGATATTTTGGTGCTTTGCAGGAATTTTATCAAGATTGAGTAGGCAAAGAGAAGGTCAGATGTTTGGCCTAATAAAAGATGAATTTAAAAATATGTTGTCCAGAAGATTCAAATGAAAAATTAGTATTTTCTTTTTGAAGTATATTCAACTAATTTTTTTAAATATTTTTTAGCTTCATTATCAGCGAAATGATCAAGTAAAGCATAAGCTTCATCAATAGTTTGATTCATTTTGTTTTCGGCATATTTTATTCCACCATGTTCGATTACACTTTGAATGATAAATTGGATTTCCGCTTTTTTCTTTTCAGGATTCTTAAAAATTTTAATGATTCTTTCTTTTACTTGAGCATTGCAGTTGTTTAAGGTATAAATAACGGGTAAAGTCATTTTTTTCTCTTTGATATCATTGCCTGTTGGTTTACCTACATCTTCCTTTCCATAATCAAATAAATCATCTCGAATTTGAAATGCGATTCCTACCTTTTGACCAAATTGCTGCATAATAAGGGTGTTTTCTTCATTTTGCGAACTAGAGAAGGCTCCTGCACCACAAGCAGAAGAGATGAGAGAGGCAGTTTTTCCCTTAATAATTTCAAAATAAACATCCTCTGTGATATCTAATTTTCTGGCTTTTTCAACTTGTAAAAGTTCGCCTTCGGCCATTTCTTTTACTGCATTGGCTATAATTTCGAGAATTCGAAAATCCTTATGACTTAAGGATAACAAAAGTCCTTTAGAAAGCAGATAATCTCCCACCAGTACAGCAATTTTGTTTTTCCAAAGTGCATTGATGGAAAAGAAGCTTCTACGTTTATTGGCATCGTCAACCACATCATCATGCACTAAAGTAGCCGTGTGAAGTAACTCGATTAAAGAGGCAGCTCTGTATGTCATTTCATTAATTTCGCCACAGAGTTGTGCAGATAAAAGAACAAACATAGGTCTAAGTTGTTTGCCTTTACTTTTAACAATGTATTTCATGATTTTGTCGAGTAAAGAAACTTTACTTTCGACAGCCTTGTTAAAGGTGTTTTCGAATTCTTTAAATTCGATTTTGAGGTAATTTTTGATTTCAAGCATGAGATATTACAATGATAATCATGGTTTATGATGTTTAAAAAGAAATGCGTTAAAATTATTTTTTTTGTGAAACTTTTATATCTTTGCGACTTCAATTTTAACAAAAACCAATTATTATGTCAAGTAAAAAGTACTTAATCTTTACGCTGATGCTGGTTGTTTCTTCATTTTGTGCAACACAAATGTTTGCTCAAGAAGAAACAAGTGGTAATGCAAATGTCTATCGTGGTGCAGGCTACGATGTATTAGACACGTCATTAATTCCTGAAAGAAGATTTCTTATCTAATCAATATGACTTCCCTTCTAAGCCAAGAAACCAATGGGAAATTGGTGTAAGTATTGGTGCTTTCAATGTTTCTGGTGATGTTCGTTCTAAGAATCTTTTTACAGCAAAAAATCCTGGTCAAACTTTAGGATTCGGTGTACATTTAAGAAAAGCTTGGGGATATATTATTTCTACAAGACTTCAATATTTACATGGAACAGCTTCTGGATTTAACTGGCAAACTTCTACAGGTTATTGGGGTCATACAGGCAATCCATGGGGATTATCTGGATATGGTAGCGCTCCTGTATTCTACAATTACAAAACAAATGTTGATGAATTGTCTTTTCAATTAGTTGCTGCTTTAAATAACATTAAGTTTCACAAAGCTAGAAACAAGGCTTCAATTTATGGTTTAGTTGGTATGGGCGGAAGTCTATATGATACATGGGTTGATGCTTTAAATTCTAAAGCGGCTAAGTATGATTTTCCTAAAATCATCAATAAGAATTATGCAAATGATCAACCAAATTGGACTAACTCTTACAAAACAAGAAAAGCTAAGAATACTGATTTGAAAAATTTGTTTGATGGTAAATACGAATCAAGAGCAGAGCGTCATGACAATCGTCCTTGGTTTGGAAAGGAAAGAACTTATAGAACTATCTTAACTGCTGGTTTAGGTATTCAATTCAAGCTAGGAAGAAGAGTTTCATTGAGTATTGAAGACAAATGGTCTTACACAAATGATGACTTAGTAGATGGTCAACGTTGGCAAGAATGGCCTCAACCATATTATGGTGGGTCTGCTATGACACGTGATTTTGATACTTATAATTATTTGTCACTTGGATTAAATATTCATTTAGGTGGAAAATCAGTTGATCCATTGTGGTGGATGAATCCATTGGATTATGGTTATACAGAAATGAAGCGCCCTAAAGGAGCTACTGGCAGCAAATGTGATAAAGATTCAGATGGTGATGGCGTTTCTGATTGTTTTGATCGTTGTCCTGATACTCCTGCTGGAGTTGCTGTTGACACACATGGTTGCCCAGTTGATACTGATGGTGATGGTGTTCCTGACTTTAAAGATAAACAATTAATCACACCAACTGAGTGTCAACCAACAGATGCTGATGGTATTGGTACATGCCCAGATCCAGCTTGTTGCGATGGTAAACCTCCAGTAGGTTGCGGTGGAATTGCAGGAGGAAGCATTATGTTCCCATCTACATCTTCTAAATTGACTCCAGCTTCTATGTCAACATTATCTCAATTAGCAAGTGGAATGAGAAGTAATCCAACTTGTAAAGTTGTTGTAATGGGTAATGGTAATGGTAGCAAGGTAGAGCAACAACGTTCATGGGATAGAGTTAATTCTGTAATCAACTATATGGTTGATAAGCAAGGAATTGACAGAGAGCGCTTTATTTTCCAATACGGACAAAATGGAAATCCTAATTCAGTTGACTATCGTTCAGCTGGAGATGGAGAAGAAGGTCCTTCAAACACACCTCCACCGTTCCCGAATTTAAGACGAAACTAATTTATAAGACATAAACTAAAAAAAGAGGTTGCCATGGCAACCTCTTTTTTTTATCTTCAACTATCTGCGCGAAAGTGATTAAAAAGTGAATAAAAATTGTGATAAGTTTATAAAAAAAAACTCTAATATTTTGATTAAATCAATTCAAGCTATATATTTGCCGGATATACAGAACTAAAATCAATTAAATTTTTTAAAAATTCATTTATGGCAAGCAAAAAGTACTTATTATTAGCAGGGTTTATGACCTTGTTTAGCGTTTCGGAGCTGATGGCTCAAGAAAGCAATTCTGGCATGTATAAGGGAGGCGGATACGATTTCTCTGATACTTCATTAATTCCTGAAAAAAGGATGGCTCAACAAAGAGATTTTATGGCAGGGCAATACGATTTCCCTTCTAAACCTCGAAATCAATGGGAAATTGGTATAACCGCTGGGTTATATAATGTTTCAGGAGATGTTCGATCAAAGTCTTTATTCGTAAACCAAGCGATTTCTCCCTTGAAAACTACAGGTTGGGGTATTCATGTAAGAAAAGCATGGGGCTATGTATTATCAACAAGATTGCAATATATTCATGGATCTGCTTCTGGTTTTAATCATCAAGGATCTAAAGGTTATTGGGGACATCCAAGTCCTTGGATGACTGCTGGAGGCGGTTATGCAACTGCATCTGGATCTTCAGTTAAAAACGTATATTATAACTATTGGACAAGAACAAATGAATTAACCTTGCAACTCGTTGCAGCTTTAAATAATTTGAAGTTTCACCGTGCAAGAAATAAAGTAAGTTATTATGCTTTAGGTGGAGTTGGTTTAATGACTTATCACACCATGATTGATGCAACAGATGCTTCTGGTGCTAAATACAATTTTGATGCAGTTGACGACAATTTAGTTGGAACAGCATGGGAAGTTAGAAAAGATAAAAACAGCAGATTAAAAGACCTATTTGATGGTACTTATGAAACTGAAGCAGAAAAGCATAACAACAGAAATACTTGGAATAAAAATGGTACTCTGCGTGCAGCTGCTACAGTGGGTGCAGGTGCTCAAATTCGTTTAGGTAAAAAATTATCTTTACAAATAGAAGATAAAGTTACTTTCACAAATGATGATTTAGTGGATGGTCAAAGATGGCAAGAAATGGCTCGTTCAGCTAATGGAGATGGCGTTAGTTCTGCTATGACTCGTGATTTTGATAATATCAACTACTTATCTATTGGTTTAAATGTACACTTAGGTGGAAAATCAGTTGATCCATTATGGTGGATGAATCCAATGGATTATGGATATAATGAAGTTAAGCACAAAGGTGGTGGACCAAGCAAATGTGATAATGATTCTGATGGTGATGGTATTTCTGATTGCTTCGATCGTTGCCCTAACACACCAGGTGGAGTTTCTGTAGATTCACACGGTTGTCCGTTTGATACAGATGGTGATGGTGTAGCAGATTACAAGGATAAGCAATTAATTACGCCAACAGAATGTCAACCAGTTGATGCTGATGGTGTTGGTAAATGTCCAGATCCTGAGTGTTGTAAAGGTGGAACTACACCTCCAGTAGGATGTAGCTCAATCGCTAATGGTTCAATTAATTTTGCAGCTGGTACTTCTAAATTAAGTGCAACGGCAATGTCTCAATTGACTGGTTTAGCTGGTTCTATGAGATCAAATCCAAATTGTAAAGCTGTTATCGTTGGTTGCGGTAATGGTAGTAAAATAGAACAACAACGTTCATGGGATCGTGTAAATTCAGTTATCAATTATATGGTTGATAAGCAAGGAATTGATCGTGAAAGATTTATCTTCCAATATGGAACAAGTTGTGATGCCAATGCAGTTGAATATCGTTCTGCAGCTCAAGGCGAAGAAGGTCCGTCAAATACACCTCCTCCGTTCCCTAACTTGAGAAGAAACTAGTACTTTTTGCCTTACAAATAAAAAGGTCCCGAATTTATTCGGGACTTTTTGTTTTTATTTTAAGGTTTGATTTTCATAGCTTAACTTCGCCCTCTAAAATATTTACATGAATTCTTTTGGTTTACTCGATGAAATTAGTCATACCATGACGCAATTGCAAAAAGGTTATGATACACTACAAAAAATGGATAAAGTTGAAATTGGCACAACCCCTAAGACGTTGGTTTGGCAAATGGATAAAGTGAAACTTTATAGATACGATAGAGGCACACCCGCTAAATGCAAAATACCGGTGCTTGTTTCCTTTGCTATTATGAACAGACACGATGTTCTAGATTTGCAACCGGATAGATCTTTGATGAAAAAGTTTTTAGATGAAGGATTAGATGTTTATATCATGGATTGGGGCTATCCGACTAAGTCAGACAGATACCTTACCATGGAAGATTATATTGACGTCTATATGAATTCAGCTGTCGATTTCATTCGTGAATCTCATGGAATTCAAAAGATTAATAAGATGGGTATTTGTCAGGGTGGTACTTTTTCGACTATCTATGCTGCCTTGTATCCTGAAAAACTGAATACTTTAACTGTGTATGTAGCCCCTTTTGATTTTACAACTGATAAATGTATGTTGTACAAATGGACAAAATACCTTGATGTAGATACAATGGTTGATTCATTAGGTATCATTCCAGCTGATCTATTAAACGCAGGATTCGGTATGTTAAAACCTAGCGCAGATATATCTAAATATTTTGGAGTTTTAGATAACCTAGGTGATGATGCTAAGTTGATGAACTTTTTGAGGATGGAATTTTGGAAAGCAGATTGTCCAGATTTAGCAGGTGAAATGTATAGAAAATATATTAAGGACTTATTTAGAGATAATAAATTAATTAAAGGAACTTTTGAATTAGGAGGACGACTTGTTGATTTAAAGAAAATTACAATGCCTTTCTTGAACATTTATGCAACAGATGATAATATTATTCCAAATGAATCTACTATTGCTATTAATTCGAAAATAGGATCAAAAGATAAAGAATTGTACGCCTTCCCTGGTGGTCATATTGGTGTTTTTGTGGGTGCTAGATCTCAGAAAGAATTAGGACCTAAAGTGGCAAAATGGGTTACAGATAGAAGTAAGTAATTTGACGAACGTTTTGAATAACTGCCTACTTTGGCAGTTATTTTTTTTATTGAGCTTTGTGGATGATATTGGATTCGAACCAACGACCTCTACGATGTCAACGTAGCACTCTAACCAACTGAGCTAATCATCCGTAAAAACAAATTTATGTTTATTTCTAAATATGAATTTAGTATTGTATTTATTTTTTCTTATCAAATTTTATTAGGCCAAAATTAAATTAGCTGTTGTAAGTTCGCAGAGTTCCTTATTTTTGTTTCATTCAGTCTATTATGTATAGTATTTTAAGAAAAGAATTAAATGCATTTTTCAGCTCCTTAGTTGGATATATTGCCATTATTGCCTTTCTCGTGGTATGTGGTTTTTTCATGTGGGTGGTACCTGATGAAAATATTTTAGATTATGGATATGCCACTTTGGATAAATTCTTTTTATTTTCTCCTTGGATTTTGATGTTCTTAATTCCTGCATTAACCATGAGGTCTTTTTCAGAAGAATTTAAATCTGGAACTATTGAAATTTTGTCAACATTACCTTTAAAAGAAACTCAATTGATCTTAGGGAAATTTTGGGCGTCTATAGTTTTGATGCTCTTTTCTATTCTTCCCACCTTATTATATGTGTTTACTATTTCTAAGCTATCAATAATTTCTGGAAATGTAGACAGTGGCGGGATTTTGGGATCTTATATAGGGCTGTTTTTCTTAAGTGCAGCTTTCACTGCTGTGGGCCTATTTTGCTCATCTCTCACCAATAATCAAGTAATCGCTTTTCTCATTTCAGTTTTCGCAAATTTTATTTTATTCTCAGGATTTGAAACCATGAGCAAACTAGATATTTTTTCAGGCGGCTTAGATTACATCATAAGTGAAATCGGTATGCAATTTCATTACCAATCAATCAGTAGAGGATTACTTGATTCTCGCGATATCATTTATTTTGTAAGCTTGATCATATTTTTTATTATGGCCACACAATTTTCACTAAAGAAAAGAAAATGGAATTAAGTTTCACTTTCAAGGAGATAATCGAATAGAATTATGAATCAACAACAGAAGAGAAAAGGATGGATAACGTTAGCAGCAATTTTTGTCATTTTGCTATTGTTAAATATATTAAGTTCAAAATGGCATAAACGAATTGATGTTACTTCTGAAAAAAGGTTCTCATTAAGTGAACCAACAAAAAGATTACTCAAGAATCTTAAAGATTTGGTTGTTGTGGAAGTGTATCTTGAAGGTAGTTTTCCGGCAGGGTTTCAAAAATTAAGCGAAGCAACTCGTGATGTTTTGACTGAATTTAAAGAGTATGGCGGAAACAAAGTGAGATTTAGCTTTGTGAATCCTTTAGAAGGTAAATCTGAAGAAGAGAAGAAAAAAGTTTTTACATCCTTAGCAGAAAAAGGAATTAATCCTGTGAATCTTCAAATTCAACGTGATGAAGAAGATGGTTATAGCGAAAAGATTATTTTCCCTGCCGCCAAAGTTTCTTATAACCAAAAGGAAATCCCCATTAGCTTGTTAGAGAATCATTTGAGTATGAGCCCAAATGAAAAACTCAATTATGCTGAATCTATGCTGGAATACAAATTTGCTTCCGCCATCAAGCATATGATGGACCCTGATAAAAAGAAGGTGGCTTATATTGTAGGACATGGTGAAATTATTGGAATTAATACTATCGATATTTTAAGTACTCTTGAAACATATTATGATGTAGATACGCTAGATCTTACCAGAAATATTGAAATTCCTAAGTTGTATAGTGCTGCTATTATTTGTGGACCTTCTGTTGCCTTTGATGAAAAAGAAAAGTTTAAAATTGATCAGTATGTAATGCAAGGTGGACATATGCTTTGGTTTGTGGATCAACTTAGAATCGAAATTGATTCGCTCAGAAATAGTAACGCCACCATGGCCTTAGACTATGCTTTAAATTTGGATGATTTGCTTTTTAAATATGGCGTTCGAATTAACCCAGATTTAATTGAAGATTATCAACAAGCTAACCCGATTCCAATTACAGTTGGGAATATTGGAGATCAACCAGATATTCGTTTGCTACCTTGGATGTATTATCCATTTAGTATCCCTACATCAAAGCATCCTATTGTAAATAATATGGATGCAGTTGCTTTGATGATGACGAATTCAATTGATACAGTAGGTGATCCAGCAATCAAGAAAACCATACTTCTTACAACGTCAAACCGAAGTCGAAGAGTACCAGCACCTGTCAGAATTAGTTTGGCAGCCTTGCAGTTTAAGCCTACTCCTGAAATGTTTAAGGAGAAAAATATTCCTGTAGCTGTTTTACTTGAAGGTAAATTTAGTTCTGTCTATGCCAATCGCGTTGATCCTAATTTTGTAAAAGTTTATACAGATTCATTAAAAAAAGATTATTTGACCACTTGTGAAAATAACAATAAAATGATTGTTGTTTCTGATGCCAATGTAATGACTAATGATTTTAATAAAACAAGAGGGCCTCTCGAATGCGGATATTATAAGTATACTGAGCAATTATTTGCCAATAAAACATTTGTGTTGAATTGCATGGAATATCTCACCGATGATTATGGATTGTTAGAAGCAAGGAACAAAAATTTGCCATTACGCTTATTAGATAAGGCAAAAATCAAGTCGCAAAAACTACAATGGCAATTGGTGAATATTGCATTACCAATTTGCCTCATGCTGGTGTTTGCAAGTGGCTTTTCATTCTTTAGAAAGAAAAAATACGAAGGGAAAGTAAATTAAAAATAAATTTATGTCTATTATACAACTTGAAAATTACGCTGAAGGTCATTGGATCGCTTCCCAAAATTCTTCAGAGGTATTGTTTAATGCCATCACAGGTGAGCCAATTTATTCAACTGGATCAGAAGGTTTGGATTTTGATGCGATGATGAAATATGCTCGTCGTGTTGGAAATAAAAACCTAAGGCGAATGACTTTCCAAGAAAGAGGAAGAATGCTTAAAGCCTTGGCGTTGCATTTGCTAACTAAGAAAGAATTATTTTATAAAGTGAGTGCATATACCGGAGCTACTAAAGCAGATTCTTGGGTTGATATTGAAGGTGGAATAGGTAATTTATTTGCCAATGCAAGTTTGCGAAGACAATTTCCCGATGAATGCTATTATGTAGAAGGACAAGTGGCAAAATTATCTAAACAAAATACTTTTATAGGACATCATATTATGGTGCCTTTAGAAGGCGTGGCGATACATATTAATGCTTTCAATTTTCCTGTATGGGGCATGCTAGAAAAAATAAGTGTGAATCTGATGGCAGGTGTACCAGCTATTGTGAAGCCTGCCACCCTTACTTCGTATTTAACTGAAGTTGTATTTAAGGAAATCATAGCCTCGAAAATTTTACCAGAAGGGGCTCTTCAACTTATTTGTGGTAGCGCTCGAGGTATTTTAGATTTTGTAAAAAATCAAGATGTAGTCACATTTACAGGTAGTGCAGAAACAGGTAAAAAATTAAAAGCCCATCCCAAATTAATTGATGAGGCTGTGCCATTTACCATGGAAGCTGATTCATTAAACTGTACCATCTTGGGTAAAGATGTAACCACTTCGATGCCTGAGTTTGATTTGTTTATTAAAGAAGTGGCTCGAGAAATCACTACTAAGGCTGGACAAAAATGTACGGCTATTCGTAGAATTATTGTGCCTGAAGATAAAGTAGAAGATGTGAAAATTGCTCTTGGCAAAAGACTACTGTCCTCTACAATTGGTGACCCTGCTGTTGAAGGTGTGAGAATGGGGCCTTTGGCTGGATTAGGGCAACGAGCGGATGTTACAGACAGGGTTAATCAGTTATCAAAATCTCAAGAGATTGTAATTGGTAGCTTAGATCAGTTTGACGTAGTGGGTGCCGATAAAGATAAGGGCGCCTTTATGTCGCCGATTATATTTTATAACGACAAGCCATTTGAAAAATTAGATTGCCATGAGATTGAAGCATTTGGGCCTGTGTCAACTATCATGCCTTATCATGATTTAGATGAGGCTATAGCGTTAGCTAAATTAGGTAAAGGTTCTTTGGTATCAAGCATCACAACTGCAGATAAAAAAATCGCTCGTGAGTATGTATTAAATGCAGCTACTTTACATGGTAGAATATTAGTTTTAAATGAAGAATGTGCTAAAGAAAGCACAGGCCATGGTTCTCCATTACCTTTGTTGGTACATGGCGGTCCTGGACGTGCTGGCGGTGGAGAAGAAATGGGCGGTATGCGTGGTGTGATGCATTACTTACAGCGAACAGCCATTCAAGGTAGTCCAAGTATGATTACAGCCATAACCAATCAATTTCAACAAGGGGCCGAGGGAAATGTGGAGGATACACATCCATTCAGAAAATTATTTGGTGAGTTAAAAGTGGGAGATCAAATTCTTACTGAATCGCGCTTAATAACAAGTGAAGATATTGATCGATTTGCAGATTTGAGCGGAGATCATTTTTATGCGCATATGAAGGAAACAAATTTTGAAGGCACGATGTTCACGCATCAAGTGGCTCATGGATATTTTATTATGAGTGCTGCGGCTGGTTTATTTGTGGACAGTTATGAAATAAATCCAGTGCTATTAAATTATGGTATAGATGAATTGAGATTTACTAAACCTGTATATCCTGGCACTTCGATTAAAGTGAGATTTACTTGTAAAGAAAAAGTAGATCAGGAACAGCGAGATGAGCTTGACATACCTAAAGGGATTGTAAAATGGTTGGTAGAAATTCTTGACGATACTGAGGAGCCTCTAGTGGGCATTGCAACTATATTGACTATGGTCAAGAAATAACATGTAGAGAAGTTATATTGTTTTAACTAGAAAGCCGTGGCAACGATAGAACGGATACCCCGTCTCCTGAGGCTTTGCGAAGGAGCGGCGTATGAGTGATAGCGTGTCTGCCACCCAAATATTCCTGAATGAATTTAATTGACAGTCCGTGCATATGTGGGTTGTAATCAAGTTTCTTGGTATTATACCATCTAATGATCATGTATACCTCATATCTGATGAAATGATGTGAGCTTACGGGAACACATATAATTGAATTGAAAAAATATGAGGAGAAAATAAAAGTTTAAAGACAGATGGCGTACATTTGTATGACAAAAGACGGACATGAAAAAAATAAGTAAGTCGATAGAATCTGGCAATACCAACATGAATGAATATAGGTTGCCTCCAATTCCAAAGTTTGTGCAACCTGAAGTAAAAGATTTTACCTACAAGCATTTTAAACGAATTGCAGATAAGGCGCCGTTTACACTTAATGAGTGGGCAGAAATTTTGCACTTGAGTGAACGAACTCTGCATCGTTACGCTAAAGAGAACAATGCTTTTCATGGTTTGCAAGTGGAATTGATCTTGCTTACTGAAAAGCTCATTGATATGGGCAATGCATTATTTGGTCGAGATGGCATGAAAAATTGGGCTCATAGCCCGGCGTTTTCGCTTGGAAACCGCAAGCCTATTGAGCATATGCAATCTTATGCTGGGATACAAGAGGTTATTCAATTGATTGGTCGTTTACAATACGGGATATCAGCATGACGATTTATAGACTGGCAGCCTCTGGATTTAAAGATGAT
>CAZSUF010000007.1:1055-6607 GCA_964609875.1 uncultured Bifidobacterium sp. | reverse complement strand
AATTCGGTAGGAAATGCCATGTTATATGCTTCTCAACATATTTCATTGGCCGTATTAGAGATTTTAGTCAATAAAAGGCATGTAGAGCATTTTAAAACATCCTTTCATTTAATTCATGTTGAACTGCCAGTACAAGAGGTAAAAACGATTTCAGATGAAGTTTTAAAGAAAAACTGGCACTTGGATATTGAATACACTCGATTTATTGGTGATCATTTTCTGCAAGATCCCACGCAATGGATTTTGAAAGTGCCTTCTGCAGTGATTCCGGAGGAGTTTAATTTTATTTTGAATCCGAATCATGCTGATTTTAAACAAATTAAGGTATTGCATAGCGAAATATATCCTTTGGATAAACGTTTGTCTGTTTAAGCCTCTGAAATGTTGACTAGGCTCAAGGTCTTTACCATGTGATTCTGAGAAACTTTTCAAGGCTTTGGTAAAGAATTGGTACACAGTTTATAAACTAAATGATCCACAGTATTTATTAGAATTCTCACATAAACCCACAGGTTATCCACAGGTTATCCTAGGTTTTAGGGTAAATACACACATGAAATGAATTTAGGTTTTTAAAAGGAAAAATTCAACCCAGCCTTATGTATATTCACGCTCCCAAAAAATAAGAATAGTGCGACTGAAGTCATTAGAAATAAAAGGATTTAAAAGCTTTGCTGATAAAACTATCATCAATTTAGATAATCAAATTACTGGAATTGTAGGCCCAAATGGATGTGGAAAATCAAATATTGTAGATGCCATTCGTTGGGTAATTGGAGAACATAAAATTAAAACTTTACGTTCGGATAACTTAGAAGATTTGATTTTTAATGGTTCAAAAACACGAAATGGATCGGGGCTGGCAGAAGTTTCCTTAACTTTTGAAAACACAAAAAATCTATTACCTACAGAATTTAATGTAGTAACCATTTCTAGAAAATTTTATAAAAATGGAGAAAGTGAATATAGGCTGAATGATGTGACTTGCAGACTGAAGGACATTACCAACTTATTTATGGATACGGGTGTGACTTCAGATAGTTATTCCATTATCGAATTAGGAATGGTGGATGATATTATTAAGGATAAAGAAAATAGTCGTAGAAGAATGCTTGAACAAGCAGCAGGTATTTCAATTTACAAAACAAGAAAAAAAGAAGCCAAACAAAAATTAGATGCCACAGAACAAGATCTGAATCGTATCGAAGATTTATTATTTGAGATTTCAAACAACTTAAGAACCTTAGAAAGTCAAGCAAGAAAAGCAGAAAAGTATCATACCATAAAAAATGAGTATAAAGATGTAAGTGTAGAATTTGTGAAAGCTTCCTTGGAAGATTTTAATTCTTCTTATCAAACATTGAGTACTCAACAGCAACAAGAAGTTGATAAAATTTTGTCGATGGAAACCATCATTTCTACTGATGGTGCAGCCCTTGAAGCGCAAAAATTAGAACTTGCCAAGCGCGAAGAAGAATTACATCAATTGCAAAAAGCTTTTAATGAAGGATTAAATCAATTACGTACTTTAGAAAATGATAAAAATTTATCATCTCAAAAAATCGAACATCTTCATCAATTATTATCTAATATTCAGAAAAATGCTACAGAGGCGGCCTTGCAAACCGAACAACTTCAAAAAGCCAGTGAAGAATCTGTAAAGAAACTAGCCAATGAAGAAGAAACACTCGTGCAATTTAAGTCTAAACTCGAAGAGCTAAGAACATCACTTGATGATAAACGAAGTGTGTATGATAATCAAAAATCTGATTTAGATAAATTACGTACTGAACATCAACAGCTTCAAATAAAGCAATTTGATGCAGAAAAAACTGTAGCCATTGCAGAGAATAATATCAATAACCAACAGCGATCTATCCAGCAATTGGTTGATGAAAAAGAAAATAGAAAGGCGGAAATTCAAAAGCAAGAAAATCAAAAGGGTGAACTTCAGTTGAATTTAACTGAAAAAGAAAACTTGCTGAAGGAGTTAGTAAAAATTCAAGAAGAAGCCACTGAAAAATTATTAAGTTCTCAAGCTAAACTTGAAGATTTTCGTGTGTTATTATTCGAAGAAAATCGAAAATTAGATTCAACACAGAATGAGTATAATTTATTGAAATCGTTGATCGATAGCTTAGAAGGTTATCCGGATAGTATTAAGTTTTTAAATAAAGGTTCAGGCTGGAATCATCAGGCTTCATTACTATCAGAATTATTTAATGTTCAAGACGAGTATAGAATCGCGATTGAAAATTATTTAGATAAATACTTAAACTATTATGTAGTAGATAATCCCGAACAAGCTTATGAAGCCATTGCTTTATTAAAAGATCACAAAAAAGGGAAGGCTGGATTTTTTATTTTATCCGATTTGCAATCTGCGCAATCAACACCTGCTGTCGAAAATTATTTAGTGGCTCTTGACCTTGTTCAATGCGATGCAAAGTATAAGCCACTTCTTCAACACTTACTCGACCAAGTGTATATTGCACAAGGTACAGAAAGTCAGTTAGCCGCTCCAAATGCTATTGTATTACAACAAGATGGGGCAGGCTATCAAACCAAACAATTAATTGTAGGTGGTTCAGTAGGCATTTTTGAAGGAAATAAAATTGGTCGTACACAAAGACTTGATAAATTGAATCAAGAAATTCAAGCCTTGACTGAAGCTGTGAATTCACATAAAGTGCAAATTACAGAAACGCAAGATCAAATTGTAGGTTACAACCAACAACTCAAAGATCAACAGCTTCAACGTACAAAAGAAGAAATTAGTAGGCATGAAAATCAATTGGCACAAATTGATCATCGTATAGAGAATTTCAGTCATCAAAATGAGCAAGCAGAAGCACGGATCGATCAATTAAATGAACAACTTGACGCGACCCGATATTCAATTCAAGAAACACAAGATCATTATGGTGAAATGAAACAACAAATGACCTTTGCCTTTTCGCAATTGCAACAAAGTCAGGAGAAGTTTTCAGTAGCCGAAGCTGAGTATAATAAAACAAATGAAGAGTATAATCAGCTTAATATTATTATCACACGTCAGCAAAGTCGGATTAATGAAATCAATCACGAAAAGACTTTAAGAGCGCAACAGATAGAAGATTTGCAATTGAAAATAGTTTCTAGTGAATCTCAATTAGAAGAAACAAAAATTCAATCAGAAGAAACAAAGGCTCAACTTAAATTGTTTGAAGAACAATTGTATAAAGCCTTGCAAGATAAAGAAGTTCAAGAAAAGAACTTGAATGAGAAAGATCAGGCTTTTTATAATTTCCGAAATCAAGCCACAGAAAAAGAAACAGCTTTAAATAAATTGCGACGTGAAAAAGAAGCAGCAGAAACTTTGCTCACTAGCATTAAGGATAAACTCACAGAAATGAAAATTGAGTTGACATCCATGAAAGAAAGATTGCATCTTGAATTTAGAATTGATTTGGATGAAGTACTTAAGCAACCAAGAACAGGTGAACAAAATATTGAAGAACTCAATATCGAAGTAGAAAAACTTAAAAAGAGAATTGAAAATTTAGGTGAGGTAAATCCGATGGCAGTTGAAGCTTATCGTGAAATGAAAGCACGTTTCGATTTTATTCAAGAACAAAAAAAGGATTTGAATGATGCCAAAGAAAGTTTATTAAGAACGATTGAAGAAGTAGAGTTAACAGCCAATCAAAAGTTCAAAGAAACTTTCGATAAAGTGAAAGAAAATTTTATCAATGTGTTTCATGCCTTATTTACACAAGACGATATGTGCGATATGAAATTAGTTGATCCTGAGAATTTGGCCGAAACGGGCATTGAAATTTATGCTCAACCTAAAGGTAAAAAACCAAGTACCATTACGCAATTATCGGGTGGTGAAAAAACCTTGACTTCTGCAGCCTTTTTGTTTGCTATTTATTTGATCAAACCCGCACCGTTTTGCGTTTTAGATGAAGTAGATGCACCATTAGATGATGCCAATGTAGGCAAGTTTACAAAAATGATTCGCCAATTCTCAGATAATTCTCAGTTCATTATTGTTACACACAACAAGCAAACAATGGCTAGTGTTGATGTTATTTATGGTGTGACCATGCAAGAGGCAGGCGTGAGTAAGTTAGTACCTGTTGACTTTAGAAGTTTGAATTAATATTTTATTAAGGGCGCGTCTCGTTGTGTTGGGAAGCCGAGCTCTCATCGATTGCTTTAAGGCAACACAACGAGACCAGGCTGTACACTGCAATCCATCTCGTTTTGAAGAACGAGATGGGATTTTCGTTACCATCCTTCGCGCGATACATTGCTTTAATCTTCATTAGGGCAAAACTTGATCCTTTTTGTAGAATACTTACCTATTAGTCTTAGATTTGTAGTAATATTATTCATTATTAAAATCTAAAATCAAATCGATTATGAAAAAAAATCTATTCTTATTTCTTATGAGCCTTTTTGCTTTTCAAGCACAAGCACAAGTGCTGTATCTTGAAACCTTCGACAATATTCCTGGTCCCACGGCCGGAGGCGCGGGCACATACACCTTTCCAGCCAATATGTTACTACGCAATGTAGATGGTTTAGCACCAGACGCAGGTGTTATTTATGTAAATAATGCCTGGATTCGTAGAGAAGATTTTGCTAATAATGTGGCTGATTCGTGCGCATTTTCTACATCTTGGTATTCGCCAGTGGGAGTTGCCAACGATTTTATGTGGACACCTATGATAGCCATTCCAGCAGGAACAACTAATTTAACATGGAATGCACTTTCTTACGATCCTTTATTTCCTGATGGATATGAAGTCAGAGTGATGGCAGGAACTGCCCCAACCGGAGGTACTGGAGTCATTGGGAATCAGCTTACTATTTCTACTGTGGTATTTAATACTGTAGCAGAGAATACAACATGGACAGCAGGTACCGTGGATGTTTCAGCGTATGCAGTACAAATTATTTATATCGGGTTTAGAAATAACAGCAATAATCAATTCATTTTATTGATTGATGATATTAAAGTAGAAACATTAAATCTTTATGATGCAAGTGTAACTGCTGCAATATCTTCAGAATATACCCAAATTCCTGTTGGACAAGGTAGCATTCCTTTAGGTGGCACTGTTAGCAATATAGGCGCTAATGCTTTAACCAATGTTGCCTTAACAGCTAACGTGTACAACTCACTGAATGTGCTTGTGCATAGTGCAACCGCTACATCTGTCGCATCAATTGCTGTTGGTGCCAATGCAACTTTTACTATGCCTGACTTTACACCGACTATAGCCGATGTGTATACTATAAAATACAATCACGTACAAACAGAAGTAGATCCAATCACAGCCAATGATGAATTGACAAGAACTCGAACTTTTACCAATAATGTATTTGCACGTGACAATGGAGTTTCAACTGGCGGTTTGGGCATAGGAGCAGGTAATGGTGGTTATTTAGGGCAATCATTTACTTTAGCCAATCCAGCATATTTATATTCAATTACAGCCTTTTACAACGCTGGTTACCTGCCCAATGAACGATATGCGAGCGCCATTTGGAATACCAAT
>CAZSUF010000007.1:539-1045 GCA_964609875.1 uncultured Bifidobacterium sp. | reverse complement strand
GACTATATTGGCTACCACAGATACCATGACTGATCCTAATCAAAATCCAATACTTACAACTACGCCAATTTTTGGAGGCTCTATTCTTTTGCCTGCGGGTACTTACGTTGTCACAGCTATTGAATTTGATTCTACTTTGCAGCTTGCTAATACAAATGAAATATTTACTGTAGGAAAACATTGGGTAAATTGGCCTACTACGCCTTTAGGTGGCTGGGGTAATGTTGAGTCGTTTGGACCTGCCTTTGCTAAGCCATTTGTCTTGCGAATGAACATCGGAGCAACAGCATTTCCGCTTCCTAACCAAGCACTTATCTTGAAGGGAGAAAGCAGCGACCTTGCGCATAAACTTTCTTGGACTAACCAGCAAAAAACAGGGGATAAGTTTACCTACATCTTACAAAGAAGTGAGGATGCCAATCAATGGTCTGATATATACACAACTAAATCAACAGGTACAGACGAACTAGCGAGCTTTATCTACCAAGATTCTAAAGGTACAAGCC
>CAZSUF010000007.1:0-529 GCA_964609875.1 uncultured Bifidobacterium sp. | reverse complement strand
ATTATAGGGTTCGTGTCAATAATCAAGATAATGAATTAAAGTATAGCAATATGATTACTTTGTTTAATGATTCTAAAGAATTATTAGTAGATATCTATCCTAATCCAACAAATGGTGTTTTGAATTTGAATTTAAATAATTTCAAGAATACAACCATGAGTTTATATGATATTCAAGGTAAAGTTGTCTTTGCTAAACAATTAACTGAAGCAAATAATAGCATTTCATTACAAGGTATTAGTGCCGGTGTTTATCAAATTAAGTTGGCGAATTCAAACGCTATAATTTATCAAGATAAATTAATTATTCAATAAGCAAATTTACTTATCAAGAAAACGCCAGATGGAAATCTGGCGTTTTTTTGTTTTATGAATGTTGGAAGGATCAGACTGAAATGAAAAATTTATGATTATCAGCAATGTTACCTATTTACTTTTCCACTTTTGCCCCCGATGCTGCGATCGGGGCAGGCTATGACGCAAAAGTTGAGCAAAAAGTCAAGGCTGAAGATTCTTCGGCAATAAAAATT
>CAZSUF010000006.1:17315-31222 GCA_964609875.1 uncultured Bifidobacterium sp. | reverse complement strand
GGACTAAAAGATAATGCCTATGTGGTGTCCAATAGATTAGGTTCTTACTTTGTTAAAAACCCAACTTGTTGCGATGATATTTGGAGAGTAATTAAAGAGCCTAGTTTTTATGCAAAAGGTATAGTTGTAGACGAAGTTACAAATGAGCAAATCCCAATGGTTGTTGTTAAAATGAGTGATGAAGCAACTTCAGCTTTAAAGGATACCTTTTATTCTAAACAAGGAAATTTCCTTTTCTATACACCAATGGGAAAGAATTACACAATTACTGCTGATAAACAAGGCTATGTTTCAGGAAGAACTACTTTAAGTACTACTGGAAAATCAGTAATTGACCCAGATGATACCACATTAGTTACTATCTACATGCACAAGATTACATCTGAGTATGAATTTCATGTACAAAATGTTTATTATAATTTTGATAAAGGTGATTTTCAACCTGATTCATACACCGCTTTGGATACTCTTGTAAGATTTATGCAAGATAATCCTTCGGTAAGCGTTGAAATTAGATCTTATACAGATAACAAAGGTGAGGATATGTATAATAATGAATTATCTGTGAAACGCGCACAAGCTGTTATGTCTTACATGGCCACAAAAGGAATTGATAGAGGTAGAATGATAGCTAGAGGAGAAGGTGAAAAAAATCCAATCGCTCCTAATCAAGTCAATGGAATGGATAATCCAGTCGGACGCCAATATAATCGTCGAACTGAATTTAGAATTGTAGGAGATTTGCCTGAACAAAGAATTATCTATGATCAAAATAGACCAGAATATATTGACAAAAATGGTGTTGAAAAAAGACAAGGAAACTTAAGAATCAATAATGATGAAGAAGATGACGGTGTGGCGCCAGATAGTGATGTCAAACCTGGAAGTAGAATTGAATAAATATAAAATAACTTAAACCTCTGAAATTTTTCAGAGGTTTTTTTTACTTGAAATTCTTTTTGCTATTGATTTCATGTTTTCAACAAAAACAATTTGTTAAGAATTAAAAATTCTAGAAGCAAACAAAAACCTCTACTTTTACGTCTAATTGCCAATTTAATTTACTTTATTATGAAAAAGTTTATAAGTCTTTTATGTTGTTTTGCATTCACAGTGTCAGTTTTTGCTCAAAGTAGCAATATAGTTTCACCTGAGATCAAGGCACAAATAGAAATTTTGAAAAAATCTACTCTTCAATTAACCGACATTCAAGTTTCAAGAATTACCACGGTATTGGTTGGAGAAGAACAAAATTATCAAAGAGTATTAAAATCTTTAAATGGAAATAAATCACAATTGGAAATCCATTTAAAAGAACTTAAAGAGCACAAGATTCAAAATATAAAAGGTGCTATGACTCCATTACAAAAGGAAATATTTGATAATTTAAAATTGGAGTCAAAATTTTAACTAAGAATTACTTATTATTCAATCCTTTATAGGAATTGATTAACAGCCAAATCAAATTGTGGAATACTATTTGATGTAAGGTAATCGTTATAAATAAATGACACGATAATAACCACTAAAGACTTTATACAATGAGACAACTTAAAATAGCTACTCAGATTACGAATAGGGATAGTCAGGCAGTAGAAAAATACTTACAAGATATTAGCAGAATCCCTATGATAAACGCTGAAGAAGAAACAGTGTTAGCACAGAAAATTAGAATTGGTGACGAAGCCGCTTTAGATAAACTAGTAAAATCTAACCTTAGATTCGTTGTTTCTGTGGCTAAACAATACCAACATCAGGGTTTGACACTTAGCGACTTAATTAATGAAGGTAATTTAGGTCTCATCAAAGCAGCGCAAAGATTTGATGAAACTAAAGGATTTAAATTTATTTCTTACGCTGTTTGGTGGATTCGTCAGTCAATATTGCAGGCTTTGGCAGAACAAGGACGACTTGTCAGGTTGCCTCAAAATAAAATTGGCACCTATAACAAAGCAAATAAAGCCATGATGGCATTTGAACAAGAAAACGAGCGTGAACCTTCTGTTGAAGAACTTGCTGGAATTTTGGAAATGTCTGAAACTGAAATCGCAAATATTTTTGTTACAAATTCTCGTCATACTTCATTAGATGCCCCAGTTCATGAAGCTGAAGATGTGAGCATGGGTGATTTGCTTACAGGAGCCAATGATACTGATGACACAGTAATTCAAGATTCTTTAAGAGAAGAAATTAGAAGAATTCTAAAATCTCTTAGTCCTCGTGAATCTGAAATTGTAAGCGCCTATTTTGGATTGGATGGCAATGAGGGAACTGCCATTGAACAAATAGGAGAATAGTATGATCTTACTAAAGAAGGTAGTCGTGAGATAAAGGAATGTGGTAAAAGAGCTATAAAAAGATTGCAAAAAGCTAGATATAGCAAGTCTTTGAAATCTTATTTAGGCTAATGTTAAAAGTAATTTTTATTAAGAGGGAAATTTAAATTTCCCTCTTTTTATTTAATAGACATAACGGATATGTTGATCACTTATGAGAATTCATTGTACCAAGATTATTTGGATTGTTTGGCATTCAATTGAATTTTTTATATGAAAGCAACTAGGATCAAAAATAACTAGCTCCCAATATTGAAAATAGAATTTAAAATTTGACTACATTCTATATCATTGTTAGGTACTTGGAATTCTGTTTTTGTATTTATCTTTTTGCCTTTGAAAGTGACACTCAAAATCAGTTTCTCCTTTTTGTTTGAAGTTGAAAAGTTTACATACACATCAATCATCGCTTGAGACTTGTCAGACACCCAGTGAATTCTGCTAGATTTAAGATAAGATATAATTTTTTCACCTCCTTTTGAAGTACCTTGAATATGCAATCGCATGTTTAAGGTTAAGTTTGTATAAGGTATTAACTGAGGATATAACGCATAAATTTGTTCTGTACATTGATTGATTTTTGATGTCTCACCCAATTTTTCATAGCATATTGCCAAATGCTCATAAACTCTTGCAAGTAATAATTTCTCATATTCCCTATCTATAAGTATTTCATTTAATATGCTTTCAAGATATTGTTTCGATTGTTCTGTTTCACTTTTAGCTAATAAAAATTTAGCTAACATATATTTGTAGTATCTTTTTACCGCATAGCGTTTATCCTGTTTTATTTCTGATGAAAATCTCTCAATAAAATAACTACTGCTAAAGCCTTCTAATAATTGGGCAATTTCATCAAATGAAACAGTGCTTTCCGTTGAAAATAATTTATAGATTACCTGATCCCTTTCTGGATTTTCTGCGAATTGATTAATAATCAAAAATTGCAATCCATATTTTTGTAATGTTAAATGAGTTATCCTCATAGCGTCTTTGATCGTGAGCCACCAGTAAGGATTTGTAAATTTTATATAAGCTATTTCCTTGTTTTTTATAATCAAATTCATCAACGAAACACTAAAATCGTAATGACTTTGCCCTAAAGTAGTACCAATATGTATTTCCTTAAATTGACTTGCTGTCTGTAAATACTTAGATGCGAAATCTATTTGTCCATCATAACAAAACTCCCTTGATAAGGCTATATTATACCAACCAAAACCAGGAGTGGAGCCATTAGCTTTAATTAGTTTTCGAAGCTCTTCAATGCCTATTTTATTCTCGCCCTTATATTCATTTAAAATAGAACTATAATAAAAAGATTCTTTCATCCTTTTATCTCCTGGGTCTTCTGTTTTTGATATGGAATAAAATTTTTCTGCGTCTCTGAAATTTGCTTGCAATGCACAAAATGTGGCATAATTATTCGCCGGAAAATTTTCAGTTTGTTTTAGTTTGTCATAATAATAAGATCCTTTTTCTATGTTTAATTGATAACTGTATAACATGGCTTTGTAGTGCCAAACTCCTGGAATTTTCTGGGCTTCAAAATCACCATTAAATAGGCCTTGATTGGTTTTCGCATCTCGCTTTATTTTTATTAAACTACTATCTAATAATTGGTTGGCAAATTGCTCATTTTCTGGAATGCTATTTTTTAAAAATGAATGTTTAGATTTTGTATAAAATCTATTTCGATGCACAGTCCAACTCATTAGGTTATAGGTGTCAGTATAAAGTTCATCTTGCAAATCCATCGCTCTGCACTTTTGCAAAACTGCCCATGTTTTGGAAGGTTCATCGATATTGCTGTAACAAGTGATTAAATGATAGGCAATGTAATCCCAATCTCGATGATATTTCATAATGCTTAAGTATTTATAAACATCATTCGTTCTTGTTTTTAGTTCTTTCTTGAAATCCTTTTCTAATAATTGAAGAGCTTTACTTAACTGATCTGAAGCAGATTTGAAACCGAGATAATCAGCAGCATGTTCAAATTTATAGGTGCCTTCTAACATCCAACCCACATAATATGTGCTATCAATTCGCTTAAATTCTCTACCTCTAGGTAAGGCATCTTTACTTGTATAACTCACATCGGCTCTTTTAGCATCAATCTCAAAACGTCTTGAAGCAATGTTTTGGGCATGCACAAAAGAGGGTAGAAGTAACATAAAAACCCATAAACACCTGAAATGAATTCTGTAATTTTGGAGCAGGGTAAAAGTTAATGGAGAAATAAAATTCATTTTATCAAGTCCAAATATAATGATTTATGAAGGTATGAAATAAATTGATTCATTATCTTGTTTGCTTTTTATTTGGGCGGTAACCAGGCTTTTCGTTCCAAGTCCTCTCCCGAATCGGCTAGAATCAGTTGAGTTCTATTCAAGTGTCGAGAAGCCTCTCGGGATGCGGGCTTTTCACTACAATCCTTACCGCAATACAAAAATGGTTATTCAAAAATGAAGATTTCCACTCTTGAAGGATTTGCATGCTGGGTATTTAGTGTTGTTTAATTTCTAAGACTCACCTGCATCTGTTGTTTGAGTCCTTTCATTAGGTTTCGGTATTCTATAAATATCATTAGGTTTTCTAAACATGTTCTTGAACATAAAAAAACTTTCTATTATTCTCCACACACACTTTGAAGTAGTATATTCGTTTCAAAATTATAATCATGGAACTTGGAATAGGCTCAAGGGTCGAACATCCTAATTTTGGAAAAGGTGTAGTGGTTGATATTGGCACCGAATTCAATAATATCTGGTTTAAAAGTAGCAATGCAGTCAAAAGCATTGGTAAAAATTTTGAAGGCCTAAGGATTTTATCTGCGGTAGAATCCTCAGAATCCACTGGAATGGTCAATATGGCTGATCTTGAATTTATGTTACATAAAGTGTTAGATGATAGAAGTGACATTAGCCAACGAGTACCCTTGGGGAATAAGTGGATAGGGGGCAACATGATTCTAAAACCATTTGAAGAATCCATGCAACAAAAAGAAATTCCCATCGAAACTTTCTTTCATAAAATTGTGATGGTTAGGGATAGAATTAGAGTCATGGAACAACAAATCAATGCGCATAAAGTATTGACCGACGAAGAAAAAGTAGATTTGCAACAATACATCACTAGAATTTATGGTTCTTTAACTACGTTTAATGTGCTATTTAAACATGTCGAAGATCAGTTTAAAGGCGCAGGAAAAGACTAAGTTTAAAACAATTCAATGAAGCAATATTCAACAAGGGATTATAGTTTGATTTTTGGCATGATCCTTTTTTTATTGTTTGATATCTTGTTTTCGGCCTATCATTATTATCACTTAAATCTTGATGGAGATTTACCTAAATTGGCTGTACCTATACTTTGGTATGAAGATGTGCTTAATGATCCGTTTGGTTTGAAGGCTGTTACTCAGGATGTTTCTTATGGCGGTGCAGGCAGATATATGTGTCACCAGCTAAGTGTATTGTGGTGCGAATATGTATTTCGTGCAATTCATTTGCTTGTCAAAAATCCAATTGTCTGTGTTTATTTAACTACCTCGTGTCTAGCCACTTGTATTCATCTAGGATTTATTTGGCTTATGAAGCAATTTGTAGAAGTCACTACCAAGCTAAACTTATTTGCAGTCTTGTTGGTTTGTTGTTTGACCACTGTTTTTATTAAATATAATAAGTACTATGATGCCATCGGAATCATAGATCGTTCTGCGAGCTATGCCATTTTTTATGCTTTACCTTTATTATTACTTGCTTGGTTTTTTCTTCCTTTTTATAAAGGATATCATACTGGGCAAATCAATTTTTCTATCTTTCAACATGTAAGGCATGCCCTTCTTGCCTTGTTTTTAGCCTTTAGTTCTCCCTTAACTCAGCCTTTAGTTTTTTTAATAGTTTGCTGGTTAATCTTTTTTTATTTAGTACAAAATAATAAAAGTGATTTGAAATTACTCTTATTGAATAAGACATTTCTAATTCATGTTTCTATATTACTCCTTCTTTCAGTATATGCGTTTTATGTCTCAAAATTTAATAGTGAAAGAAATCTTTCAATGCCATTAACTGAAAGGTATTATTTGTTACTCAAAGGGATGTATTATTTACTAACCCTGAGCAAAGCCTTTTTCTTTATAGGTATTTTGACAAGTATAAATATTTATTTTCTGTTTAATAATAGAAAAGTCCTTGAATTCAGAAAAAAATTATATCTATTAATTCCATTAGCTTGCGTTGCATTATCCTATTTATTTTTATTACCCTTGGGTGGCTATAGATCCTACAGGCCCTATATCGTTCGATATGACACCTTCTTGCCAATTACCTTCTTCATAGCTTTTTTTCTTGTGTCTACAAGCATTTTTATTTTCACTAAACTTGATAAGGTTTTTTTGAAAATAGCATATGGACTCACCTTAATCCTTTTTATAGGAATATTTACTGCCATGGATATCAATCCTGAAAAATCTGTAAATGCTTGCCAAAAAAAATCATTATACTTCTTACATCAGCATAAAGATACAGTCCTGACTATCCCTAGAGAATGCCCACTTGGCACATGGAGTACCCAAGATTTTGATGATGAACAAACTCAAATTATGCTCACTAAATTATTCCGAAAATGGGAAATTATTCAACCTTATCAAACACTACATTAAATAACATTTCTTGAGCATCATGATTAGCTCCTTTAAGTTTTATTTGTTTTTATAGTAACTTGCCCACTTTAATCCGTATACCACTGAAATCACTTTTCACTTACTTGTTTCTTTCGATCACATTAATTGTTGTGAGCTTTACCTATTACCCTAAATACAAATTATGGGCATCAGAAGCTACCATCAGTTGGGATGTAAGTGGTTATTATTGGTATTTGCCTTCCTTATTTGTTTACAAAGATTTAAAGAATTTGAATTTTTCAGATTCTGTCAGAAATCAATTTGGCCCTTCGCCAGATAATCAACAAATAACAATTTTGCCAGATGGAAAAAAAGTTCTGAAGTATTCAAGTGGCATGGCTCTGCAGTATATGCCTTTTTTCTTAATCGCACATAATCTTGCCAAACCACTTGGATTTGAAGCGAATGGTTTTTCAAAACCTTATCAACTTTCTGTGCATATAGGTGCCTTGATCATGATGCTTTTTGGTTTATGGTTTTTGAGAAAAATTCTACTGGAGTATTTTAAAGATAGCACTGTTGCTTGGGTCATGTTTTTCTTAATACTTGGAACGAACTATCTCAATTATGTGAGTATAGATGTAGGCATGTCTCATGCTTGGTTGTTTTCATGGTATTGTATGTTGATGTTTCTTTCAAATCAATTTTATAAACAACCTTCTCTTAAGTTGTCAATAGGCATTGGACTCACCATTGGAATTTTGACACTTACAAGACCTACAGAAATAATTTCTATCATTCTCCCCATTTGTTGGGGACTTCATTCAATTTCATGGAATTTAATCAAAGAACGATTTGTATTTATTTTCAAACACTTTAAACTTTATGTCGTAGCCATACTTGCTATGATTTGTGTGGGTTGTATTCAACTCATGTATTGGAAATATGCTACAGGACATTGGTTTGTGTATAGCTATGGCGATCAACATTTTACCTGGAAGCATCCTCATTTTTATGACTATATCTTTAGCTACAGATGCGGTTGGTTGTTATATACACCACTTATGATTTTTCCTTATGTGGGTTTTATTTTTTTATTTAAACGAAAGATACAATGGCTTCCAATCGCCATCTTTTCATTTATTTATCTTTGGATAGTGTGTGCATGGGATATTTGGTGGTATGGAGGTAGGGCCATGATACAAGGTTACGCAGTTTTAATGTTTCCTTTAGCAGCCTTAGTCGAATTTGTCAACAGGAAAAAATTGGCCATATTGCTTTTTTATCCAATTGCTTTTGTTTGTATTTATTTGAATATTTGGTGGGTTCATGGTTGCCACCTTGGAGGATATATTTATGCGACTGATATGAGTGAGGCTTACTACAAAAAAATTGTCGGACAATTTAACATAGATGAAAGGGATAGAAGGTTCTTAGATCTTGAAGAAGATTATCTCGGAGATACCCGAGATTGCCAATTATTATATACCCATAACTTTGCTCAAACAAACCAAGATTCAAATCAAGTTCAACAGGGGTTATTCATTCATGAAAAGCAAAAATTAGAGTATAAAATTCCCATTGATTTACTTTTTTTACAGCCTAAAAAATGGATCAGAATTTCATCTGAAATACGGTGTCTGAAAAATAATTGGGATTCTGGAAGAATGACTGTGATGGGTATTCGATTATTTGAGAAAGGAATACTCGTGAAAGAAAATCGATTATTATTAGATCGATTATTTTACAAAACGCCTGAACAAGAAATCTATATCGATCTTCAAGTTCCAACTTCTCCTTTCGATCAGGCCGAAATTTATTTTTATCAACCAGAAGAAGGTGGGGGTGAATTTAGCATCAACTCCCTTCAACTCAAATCATTTACACATTGACACTTTTCATTTCAGTGTTTTTTTATACATTTGTCCAAATCTAAAGACCCTTGAAGACTATCCTGAATAGCGAAAAATTCAAAGTCGTTATCGAACGTCTCTCGCATCAATTGATCGAAAATCATGGCGACTTTCAAGAATCTGTCATTATTGGTATTCAACCTAGAGGTGTATACCTTGCAGATCGCATTGTAAAATATATTCAACAACATACTAAGGTGACTTTACAATACGGCAAATTGGATATCACCTTTTATCGTGATGATTTACATTCTAGTTCCGAATTACATTTGCCTGATACGACCGAAATTAATTTTTCCATAGAACATAAAAATGTAATTCTTATTGATGATGTCCTTTTTACCGGACGTACAATTCGAAGTGCCCTAGATGCCTTAATCGATTTTGGACGACCTAAAAAAGTAGAATTGATGACTTTAATTGATAGGAGATTTAGTAGGCAACTGCCCATTCAGCCAGATTATACAGGACAAGTCATTGATTCTATGAATACAGAGAAAGTGAAAGTGTACTGGAAAGAAAAAGATGGAAAGGATGAAGTGTTATTGTTAGGAAGTTAAAATAATAGATCTAAAAATTGAAATAAAAAATTCGAAAAAAGCAGTGCTTCGAAACTTATGAAACTAACTACTAAACATCTCCTAGGCATCAAGGATCTTACAAAAGAAGATATTGAATTGATTTTCCGAACTGCCGATCAATTTAAAGAAATTCTTAAAAGACCTATTAAAAAAGTTCCTAGTCTGAGAGATACGACCATCGTGAATTTGTTTTACGAAAATTCTACTCGAACACGAATCTCTTTCGAATTAGCAGAAAAAAGATTAGGAGCTGATACCATTAATTTTTCAACGAGTCAGTCTAGTGTGTCAAAAGGCGAAACCCTCATAGATACCGCCCAAAATATTCTTTCAATGAAAGTGGATATGGTAGTGTTAAGACATAGCGCTAGCGGGGCTCCACATTTTTTATCTAACCATATTCAAGCTGCCATCATCAATGCAGGAGACGGTACCAACGAACATCCCACACAGGCTTTATTAGATGCCTATTCTATTCGAGAAAAGCATCAACATCTAGCAGGTAAAAAAATTGCAATCATTGGCGATATCATGCATTCTCGAGTGGCCTTGTCAAATATTTATTGTCTTAAAAAATTAGGAGCACAAGTTTTGGTAGCTGGACCTCCAACTTTAATTCCTAAACATATCGAATCGCTCGGGGTAGATGTAACCTATGATCTCCATGAAGCCTTGGAATGGTGCGACGTGGCCAATATTTTGCGTATCCAACTCGAACGCCAAAATATGCCATTGTTTTCGTCCTTGCGTGAGTACTCTTTGTATTACGGCGTTGATTTGGCTATGCTTCAATCCTTAAAAAAACAAATTACTATCATGCATCCTGGCCCAATTAATCGTGGGGTAGAATTAAGTTCAGATGCGGCGGATAGTCAACATGCTATTATATTACAACAAGTCGAAAACGGGGTGGCTATTAGAATGGCGGTCATTTATTTACTTTCAGGGAAGAAGCATTTAGAATAGATTTTGGGGCTGTCAGCGCATTAACTTTGTTCAGCTATTTTCGGGCTATTTCAGGCTACGCTTCGCTTCGGCAACTTGCCCTTGAGGGCCAAGTGTGCTAAACCTTTCATATCCCGCAGCCTTTCAGCCAATGAACTATTTTCATCATCGATAAGCACCTCATCCTTTGTTTATAAAGAAATTCAACAGAGCATTTTTAGCCAAAGCTCTAAATTCATCAAAATCAAGCGATTCCCTCACTGAAAATGCCATATTTAGCGACAAAATCAAGGAATTAGGCTTTCTTCTATATTTTGAAATACTATCTTTGCCACATGGGATTATTTGATAAACTCTTTAAGCGAAATAAAGAGCAAGAAGTTGCAAAAGAAACACTTGATAAAGGCTTAGAAAAAACGAAAGAAAGTTTCTTTTCGAAAATTACAAAGGCTGTGGCAGGTAAATCTTCTGTCGATGCGGAAGTAATAGATTCTTTAGAAGATGCCTTAATTATGGCTGACGTCGGTGTATCTACAACCATCGAAATTATAAAACGTATAGAAGATAGAGTAGCCAAAGATAAATACCTTGGAACTTCTGAGTTGAATAATATGCTTCAACAAGAAATGGCGAATATTCTCGAAGATGCACCAAATCTCGAATATCAAAATTTCGATTTACCTAAAGATAAAAAACCCTATGTGATTTTAGTGGTGGGTGTGAATGGGGTAGGTAAAACAACAACCATTGGAAAATTAGCTTATAATTTCAAACGCACAGGCAAAGAGGTTTTATTAGGTGCGGCTGATACTTTCAGAGCAGCAGCGGTAAATCAACTCACTATTTGGAGCGAGAGAGTTAATGTACCCATCGTGAAAAAAGAACAAGGAAGTGATCCAGCTTCTGTAGCGTTTGATACTGTAAATAGCGGCGTTGCCAGAGGTTCCGATGTGATTATTATTGATACAGCTGGTCGTCTGCATAATAAAGCCCATTTAATGGACGAATTAAATAAAATAAAAAGAGTGATTCAAAAAGTAATTCCAGATGCTCCTCATGAAGTTTTATTAGTGCTTGATGGAAGTACAGGACAAAATGCTTTTGAACAGGCCAAACAATTTACACAAACTACCGATGTCACTTCTTTAGCCATCACTAAATTAGATGGTACTGCTAAAGGAGGTGTGGTATTGGCAATTGCCCATCAGTTTAAAATTCCTGTAAAGTATATTGGTGTTGGAGAGCAAATGCAAGATCTGCAAGTGTTTAATAAATATGAATTTGTAGATAGTTTGTTTAGTTTGAAGTAAACAAGTCTACACTATTTTTATTATTTCAAATGCTTATTCTAGATAGGTTATAAGCATACTAACCATTCATACACAATATTTAAATTCACCTTTATTATCTTCGCGACTTCTATGAAATCGAAAAAACTACATCAAGATAAAGTCAATATAACCACTTTAGGCTGCTCTAAAAATATGGTTGATAGTGAAGTCATCGGAGCACAGCTGGCTGCAAATGGCATTGATGTGATGCATGAAAGTTTGAAGCCTGATTATAATATTTCCATCATTAATACATGCGGTTTTATTGATAAAGCCAAAGAAGAGAGTATCAATACCATTCTTGAACATGTAGCCCTGAAAGAAGAAGGTTTGTTAGATAAAGTATATGTAACCGGATGTTTAAGTGAAAGATATAAGGGCGATTTAGAATCAGAAATTCAAGGCGTAGATGCATGGTTTGGTACCATGGAATTACCCAATATTTTGAAAGCCTTTGAAGCTGATTATAAAACAGAATTGGTTGGAGAGCGCATGTTGAGTACGCCTTCGCATTATGCGTATTTAAAAATTTCAGAAGGTTGTAATCGTACTTGCTCGTTTTGTGCTATCCCGCTCATGCGCGGCAAGCATGTTTCCAAACCTATGGATGAAATTTTGATTGAAGCAGAAGCATTGGCTAAAAAAGGGGTCAAGGAAATTATGTTGATTGCTCAAGAATTGACTTATTACGGTTTAGATATTTATAAGGAAAGAACTTTAGGCCAATTGCTCAAAAAACTGTGTTTAATTGAAGGAATAGAATGGATCAGATTGCATTATGCCTATCCACATAAATTTCCATTAGACATTATCGAAGTGATGAAGCAAGAACCTAAAATTTGCAATTACTTAGATATGCCTTTGCAACATGTTTCAGATAGAATGTTATCTGCCATGAAGCGTCAAATTACGCGCAAAGAGATGATTGAATTAATAGCGAATATAAGAGCGATCAATCCAGACATCTGTTTGAGAACTACCTTAATTGCTGGTTTTCCTGGTGAAACCGAAGAAGATATCGAAGATTTGAAAAACTTTCTTGAAGAAATTAGATTCGATAGAGTAGGCGTGTTTACTTATTCTCATGAAGATGATACGAGTGCTTTTAGTTTAGAGGATAATGTATCGCAGGAAATTAAAGAAGAAAGAGCTCAAGAAATCATGGCAGTGCAACAAGATATTTCCTTAGCAAAAAATGAAGAAAAAGTAGGTAAAGTGTTTAGGGTTATTGTTGATAAACGTGAAGCTGGACGATACTTAGGTAGAACTGAATTTGATAGTGTGGAGGTAGATAATGAAGTCATTATAAATACAAAAAAGAAATTGAAGCCTGGAGATTTTGTATGGGTAAAAATAACCAAAGCTTTTGATTATGATCTTGAAGGTGAATTAGTGAATGGATAATTAGATAAACAATGAAGCAATTAAATGCATTTATTTTAAAAAATATTAAGGGAGTAGAATTGGTCGGGGTTCTTATGAGAATTTTTAGTTTTTCCTTAGTGAGTTGGATGGGAGACAAAAGTCCTTTTTTGTTTGTGTGGATTTTCAATACGATCGACGCCATTATCCTTTCATGGTGTGCTCTTTTAAAGAAGGACAGGGCTTATACTATCTTAAATTTATTTTGGATTTTAGTAGGCGTCGTAGGTATGCTTAGAGCGCTAGGTTGGTTGTAAGTTCAAGTTTATTTGCTAAATCGCTGTGAGCAGCTACCTTCCTTAAAACCATGAATACAATTTGTGTATCCAATATAAAATCGCTGCATGAGGCTTCCTATATTGAATTCTGAATGCCCATCAAACACCTTGGTATAACGGAATGGAGCAGAGATTTCATAGCCTAACACTAATTTGTAGAATAAAAACCGAGCTCCAACAAAGGGTATGATTGAGGCATTGAAGTTATAGGCATAACCGCTTACTGAAGCATTCGAAGAAAATGATCCGTGTCCTTCCTTGGTTTCGGTATGTACGAAAGAATTTTTCATGAAGCCAAGGCCCGCATCGCTACCGCCATAAAACATCAGAGAGGGTAATGGAATATATTGCCATTCTTGTCCTATATAAAAGGTAGGCGCAAAAATTCTGTATGTATTAAATGAGCTAGTGGTGTATGATCCTTGTATTTGATTTAACGGGGTAATGAGTTCTTTTTCTGAAAACGTTACCGCT
>CAZSUF010000006.1:2342-17305 GCA_964609875.1 uncultured Bifidobacterium sp. | reverse complement strand
TAAAGCCCTAACATCTGTTTGATTAGCAATCTTTTGAATCCCTATGGGAAATCCTTTCTTTCGAGTTTCTATGAGCTGCTGTCCATCATAGGTTTTACTTGTATAGTGATAGTGATTGTATTGAAGTAAATACAACTTATTGCTCTCTTGTGCTTTTGCATGTATGTTTAAAATTAAAGCCCATGCCAACAATTGAATATATCTCATATGCTTTTTGTTTAAGACGGAATCAACAATCTATTGGTTGAATAACGAAGGATAAGAAATATTAGTATTCAATGTTCATGACTTCAAATCTATATTGTTGATTCAATTATAGGGACGAATAGAAGTTTTAAGATTACAATTTGCTACGAAAAAATAAAGATGCGGTTTCGCGTGAGGGATCGTAGTGGAAATCCCCTGAGGCTTTGCTCAGGGATTGGAGCGTAGAGCCCGACCTCGACTCGTTCTTCAAAACGAGGTGAGGGCACGCCCAGATAAAGGTATTATTGTAGTATAAGGCAGGTAAAAAAATCGGTTTGAACAAGTTAATTCGCTTGGCTGTTTCGCTAAAAACCCTACTCAAAAAAAACCTTTCTTTTCGTCTTCATTTTAATACTTTTGCACTTCTTATTTTAAATTATGAAGATAGAAATTACAGGTGGGGATCTAACCCTGAAACAGTTTAATGATATTGTATTTGAAAATGCCACAGTATCTCTAAACAAGGCGGCGCTTGTTGAAATTGAGCAATGTTTTAAGTTTTTGAAGCAGTATTCAGACAAGAAACTTATTTATGGAATTAATACGGGGTTTGGTCCGATGGCGCAATATCGCATCAACAACGAGGATAGAAATCAACTTCAATTTAATTTAATCAGAAGTCATGCAAGTGGCATTGGGGCTATTTTAAAACCAGAATTTTTGAAAGCAACTTTGGTCGCCCGTTTGTCGAGTTTGATGAAAGCCAAATCAGGTATACATAAAAATACGGTTGAGTTGATTCGTGATTTTATCAATCAAAATATTTTGCCTCAGATTTTCGAACATGGTGGTGTAGGTGCTAGTGGAGATTTAGTGCAATTGGCTCATGTAGCTTTAAACTTAATTGGAGAAGGAGAAGTGGTGTATGAAGGCAAATTGCAATCGACTAAAAAAGTGTTGGCTAAATTAAATATGAAGCCATTGGAAGTTCATATTCGCGAAGGCTTAGCATTGATGAATGGAACTTCATGTATGACGGGTATTGGTATGATAAATACAATACTAGCCTATCGTGCAGCAAAATGGGAAATGATTATGAGTGCCATGGTGAATGAAATTTCAGAGGCTTATGATGATCATATTTCCAAGGAATTAAATCAAGTGAAGGCTCATGTTGGACAACAAGAAGTAGCTTTGGCCATGCGTAAAATTTTGCGTGGCAGTAAGTTGATGAAGAAGCGTGAAGAGCATTTGTATGAAAAAGAAGTGACAGAAGATGTGGTTGAAGATAAGGTGCAAGAGTATTATAGTTGTCGTTGTTTGCCGCAAATTATTGGGCCTGTGCTTGATACCATAAAGCACTCAGAAAAAATTTTAACGGCTGAAATTAATTCGGTAAATGATAATCCTATCATTGATTATAAGAACCAACATATTTATCATGGGGGTAATTTTCATGGAGATTATGTGTCTATAGAAATGGATAAATTGAAAATAGCAGTCACTAAATTATCGATGTTAGCTGAAAGACAATTGAATTATTTACTGAATCATAATTTGAATAAGAAACTTAGTCCTTTTATTAATTTAGGAAAATTAGGATTGAATTTTGGGTTGCAGGGCATGCAATATACAGCTACATCTACGGTTGCGGAAAATCAGACTTTAAGCAATCCAATGTATGTGCATAGCATTCCGAATAATAATGATAATCAAGATATCGTGAGTATGGGTACTAATTCGGCCTTGATGTGTAATAGAGTAATTGAGAACACATTTGATGTGCTAGCGGTGCATTTGATTGCGATTTGTCAGGCTGTAGATTATCGTCAAATTCAAGGTAAACTTGCGCCTATCACAAGAAGTGTCTATGAAACGATTCGAAAAATGGTGCCTGTTTTTGTAGATGAGCCGAAAGCTAGATATGATGAATTAGCTAAAGTTAGGCATTATTTAAGGGAAAATGATTTGTACTAAATTTGAGAATCTGCCTAGATTTTTAGAAAAACATTGAATTTCTTTGTATTTTACGCCCCAAAATCAGGGTGCTGGTTTTAAACAGAAAAGTAAAATGATTATGAAAAGAAGCGTTGCGCTCAGTATTATTTTTTGTACGGTTTTATTTGTATCAGATATCTCTGCTCAATTTCGAGTTGGCCCAACAGGCGGATTGAATTTTAATCGTCAAATTTTTAAATCTAATACTTATCGTTATGATGCGATTTTCAAAACAAGATTAGCTTTTCATGCTGGGGTAATTTCTGATTTAGTGGTAACAAAATACTTAAGCTTACAATCAGAATTATTGTATTCCTTAAGAGGTGGATATTATAAATCTGAACGCACCAACATTGCTGAGCAATATCAAAGTGATTTGAGTTATATAAGTTTACCCGTTTGCTTGACGTTTAAGTATGATGTAAAAGGTGCTTATTTGGTGGCAGGTGCTGGTCCTTATCTTGAAAAATTAATTAATTACAGCAATGGATCCAATATCGAAAGTGGTCCATTACGTGTAGGAACAAATTATAATCTAGATCAAATTAAACCTTGGAATGCGGGCGTGAAAGTGAAGGCTGGTTTTGAATTGAAAAAAGGTATGTATTGTGTAGGTTATTATGATATTGGAACCTCTGATATTAATCCTCAATTTCAAGTTACACGAAACAAAACTTTTGGGGTACAATTTGCCTACATTTTCAGTTTAACTGAAGAAGATCGTTACAATCGATTTGAGAATTTTTACGAATTTTAAATTTAATCCCTTGAAAAAATTTGCTTTAGTCACAGGCGGTAGCCGTGGTATTGGTCGTCAAATCTGTTTGAAATTGGCTGATATGGGATATCATATTTTAGTCAATTACAAGGGTAATGAGGTTGAAGCAAATGTGACCAAGGACTTATGTATGGCCAAAGGGGTAGAAGCAGAGTTATTAAAATTTGACATTGCATCACAGGCTGATATTGAAGCAGTCTTAGGGAAATGGGTTAATGAGGCAGGAAAAGAAAAAGTAGTAGAAGTCCTTGTAAATAATGCGGGCATTCGAAAAGATACCTTAATGTCTTTCATGAGCGATGATCAATGGAATTCGGTATTAGATACAAGTTTGAATGGCATGTTTTTCGTGACAAGAACTGTACTTAATCCGATGTTGATGAATCGATTCGGACGCATCATCAATGTGGTATCTTTAAGTGGACTGAAAGGCATGGCTGGACAAGTAAATTATAGTGCAGCTAAAGCCGGCATGATAGGGGCTACTAAAGCCTTGGCCCAAGAAGTAGCCAAACGTAATGTGACGGTGAATGCTGTGGCGCCAGGATTTATTGCATCGGATATGACGGCTGATTTAGATGAAGGAGAGTTAAGTAAATTAATCCCGATGAAGCGCTTCGGCAAGCCTGAAGAAGTTGCAGATTTAGTTGGATTTTTAGCTTCGCCTAGTTCGGCTTATATTACAGGGCAGGTGATTTCAATTAATGGGGGATTATATTCGTAAGGCTTATATACATGGAGCCTAAATTAGGGTTGTTTCGGTTTAAGTATTGCAAAAGGCAGGCATTGATAATACCTAAGCTCAATAGAAATACCTTCGAATAAATAAAGTAAAAAAGTTCAATAGAATTCTACAGCCACGCTTTTGACAATACCTTTTGATGTGCAGCTAGAATCAGTCAGTCGGTTAGTCTGTTCTCAATGTCCATTCTTTCGTGTAAAACTCTCACCACCTCAATAGATTTATCTGTAGTTTTTTTTTAGAAAATAAGATGTGATTTGATTTTAGAATATCTGTAGTCTTTTCTAACTTTACTAAAGTCATGGGCTGATTCAAAGTTGTCTGCTATATATTCAATTTCGTCCATGATTAAATTATAATACCTGTCTGCTTGTTCTGTGGACCAATTCTTAGCAGTGTAAATCCAAATATTGTTGATGTCATCAATTGCCTTTTGGCTTATAATATAATTTGACATTATTTCAAGAATGTAGCATGAAGGCTATCTAGATTTTTCTTTCTATCAAAGTCTTTTATTTTCGGGCTTTTTTCGCCTTTTTTCAGTTCGTTAATTAAAGATTTGCTTTTGTTTTCTTCTTGCTCAAAAACTCTCAACGCAGTCCGAATCACTTCGCTCGCAGAGCTGTATTTACCTGAAGCAATTTGTTCGTTAATAAAATTCTCAAAATAATCGCCGAGTAGAATTGAAGTATTACGTGCCATAACATGAGGTATTTAAAAATCAAATATACCAAAGTTTGGTATTTAATTCCTCTTGACGGTAATTTTCTTTGTCTAGTTAATCCCAACGTTTTTATTAAAGCACACGATTTTCTAATAAGTGTAACACAAAATCTTTTTTGCGTTGAGAAACAGGAATTGAATGACCGCCTTCAAGTACTAAGGCACCTCCATTAGATTTGTCAAATAAATTTATTTTATCTGGGTTGACTAAATACGAATTATGTGTTCGGATAAAACCAATAGGTTCTAAAATGCTCTCATATTCCTTTAAGTTTTTAGATACCAAAATAGGTTCTGCACCAAATAGATAAAATCGAGTATAAGTGCCTTCAGCTTCACAAAAAAGAATGTCCTTGATTTTTACAAAATATACATTTGAAATATCCTTGAGTACAATTCTTTTTTCGTAATCATGCTTGCCACTCATTTGTTGTAATAGAAAATCTATTTGCATTTGAAGGTCCTTGCTTTTTATTTGTTGCAATGCTCTTGAAATACTTCTTTGAAGTCCTTCCGGATCTACTGGCTTTAATAAAAAATCTATGGCACTAAATTGAAAGGCATCTATAGCATATTTATTATGAGCTGTGATAAAAATTAATTGAAAGTTTGGGTCTTTGATCTGACTCATTAAATCAAAACCTGTTCCGTCATCCATTTCAACATCTAAGCAAACAATGTCTGGTTTGAAATGTTTAATGGCTTCTAAACCTGATTGCACACCTTCTGCTTCGGCAATGCTGGTTATTTCTGGACAAAAAGCTTCGAGTAGCATCCTTAATCCATTTCTTAAATGGGCTTCATTGTCGATGATAAGTAGTTTTGTCATGGTAAAGTTAGATTTGAAATAGAATTAAATGTTCATGTTTTTAAAGTGCTTAAATTTGATTTATTTCATCTTTAAATAAAAGGGGTAAAGAAATTTGTACTATAACGCCTTTCTCTGATGTGTTGTTTTCTATAGTAAAGTTAGCGTTGGTTTTTAATTTTTGGTTTAATAAATAAATTCTGTCTTGAATAATTTGACTTGCTCTTGAGATATGCTTTCCTTTTTCTTTGGTATGACTATCAAGTCCTGTGCCATTATCTTGTATTCGGATGTATATGTTTTTATCAGCCGTAGAAAAATGAATAGAAATGTTACCAGGATAATCAATACTTGTGAAGCCATGTTCAATAATATTTTCGATAAAGGGTTGTAAAATCATTGAAGGAATAATCATTTCATCAGGTTCAATCTCATTAGAGAAATCAATATCGTATGAATATTTTTGCGGAAACCTCATCTTTTGTAATTCCATGTATTCTGTCAGAAATGTAATTTCTTGATCTATAGTTACATATTCTTTGTAAGTGCTTTCTAAAGTTTCTCTCATAATGTGGGCAAACTTAGATATACTGATAGCCACTGCTTTACCATCATTGTGTTGCAAAGCAAAAGTTTGTAAAGAGGAGAGGGCATTGAAAAAGAAATGTGGATTCATTCGAGCTCGATTCAATCGCTGTTCTGTTTCAAGAATAGTTTGTTTATTTTTCAATGATTGTTGTCTGAAGAAAAATACAATCGCGAAAATTCCAAGTAAAGCAGAAATTGAAATCAATAGATAAATTCTTTTTTCTTGGGCAAGCTCAAGGATGGTTTTTTCATCCTTCACCTTATTATATTTAAGTTCTAATTCACTGATAGATTTGGTTCTGCTCAAGGCCGTTAAGCTGTCATGAATATCATGATAGTGATTCATGTCATCTATGGCTTCTTTATAATTTTCTGCCGCTAAGTTAACTTGATATAACAAAGCATAGGCATTGCAAATATACTCTGGGTAATTATCTAGCTTGTGATAATGTAAGCAGGAGTCAGCATACTTTTTTGCCTCGGTGAAGTTTTTTAATTCCATTAAAATATCGGCCTTGTCACCGAAAGTAGTGGCCTTCATCGAATTGTCTGCCCCATCCCGGAAAAGTTGAATGCAACTATCAATATATTTTAACGCAATGGGGTATTGATGCTTCTCATAAGCAATGCCATTCAAACGGTTATAGGCTGTAATCAGAATGGAAGTGTCCTTTAAACGTTTTGCTATGATTAATTGTTGAGTACAAAATAAAAAAGAAGAGTCTAATAATGTGGCATCTTGGGTATCTTGAAATCGCCAAAGATAGCGTGATGAAATCTTGGCAAGGACATCTGCTTTCTCCCATGGATTCTGGATGTTTTCAAGTAGCTTCACAGCATGTTGAGCAAATTCTAAGCCTTTGGCAGATTGCTTCGTACGATTGAAATTACTTGATAACACCGTATAACAAACAGCTTGTTCGTAATAGCGATTATTGGCTTCTGCAATGGGCAAATATTTAAGACAAATTTCAACGCTCTGCTCGTACTTACTTTGATTATGATAATATAAAGAAAGTAACATGTAATACTTCAGATAACTTTCTTCAGGACATTTATTGTCGGCATAAATCTGATATGTTTTTTGAAGCGAACTTTCTATGAATTCGTTTTGAATTCTTTTCGAATGTTCTAACATGTCTTGCACCATCCACTCAAATCTTTTAGCCTGGCAAATTGGATTTTTAGAATTTTCTAATTCCGCTAAAAATATTTTCTCGTCATTTTTATTTTTCGTTTTGACGTTTTTTTGGGATTCATATGCTGGACAATTACAGGGTTGGGCAAATACCTGCTTACTTTGTATGCCAAATATGAGCATGCATGCCAACAAATAATATATGTAAGGCTTTCTATTAGTTTCTGTAGTGCAAGTAACCATGAGCCAATAAAAGTAATTCAAGAATTTTAACTCTAAGTCATAATTCAAGTACTTTATCATGTTTTTTGAAAGCCATCAATCACTTATTTGTTCAAAGTTTTCGTTTACACATGAAAACAAATCGACTATTAATCTAGCTTCTTGATTTTTTTGGGTGGCAAACACGCTTTCGGCTTTACTCCTCATTCGTCCCGCCTTTGCAAGGTCGGGCCTCATTGCGGGGTATCGCCTCTATCGTTGCCACAATACATCGTTTCAATGAATGCCTTTTTCAATGATTATCCGCTAAATTACATTTAATGCAAATGACCACACATAACAAATCCTTAATTCTATCTTGCTGCAGAACTTGATTGAAGGCAAAAGTTGAAAAGTAAATTGGTAACATTGCAGATAATCATACCTTTTTCTATTCAAACAATTCTTTCTTCAGCGAACCTTATATAATTTAAAACTAGGGTATCAATTTAAAACAATTGGATAGCTTATGAATTTAAAATTATCTTTGCCTTATGTCTTATGCCAATGTAGAAAGTTGTTTAATCGATCTAGAAAAAAATGGCATGTTGGTGCGCATCCCTCAAGAAGTAGATCCGAATCTAGAAATGGCTTCTATTCATTTAAGAATCCATGAGGCAGGTGGTCCAGCTATTTTATTCGAAAAAGTCAAAGGAAGTAAATTCAGAGCAGCAAGCAATGTGTATGGAACTTTAGAAAGAAGCAAATTTATTTTTAGAGATACCTTAGCTCAAGTACAGAAATTAATTAATCTGAGAAATAATCCGATAGAATTTTTCAAACATCCTTTTGACAATGCAAGCGCTTTATTGGCTGGCACTAAAGCTTTGCCTTTAAAAAATCCAATATCAAAACCTGTGTTGCATCAAGAAATTCAAATCAGTGATTTGCCCTTGATCAAACATTGGCCAAATGATGGAGGTGCCTTTGTGACTTTGCCACAAGTGTATACAGAAGATGTTGAACATCCGGGTATCATGCAAGCCAATTTAGGCATGTATCGGATTCAATTAAGTGGAAATGAATATCAATTAAATCAAGAAATTGGTTTGCATTATCAATTACATAGAGGCATAGGAATTCATCAAACAAAAGCCATGCTTGCAGGTCAGGCACTCAAAGTAAGTTGCTTTGTGGGTGGCCCCCCTGCACATGCCGTAGCTGCAGTGATGCCATTGCCAGAAGGGCTTAGTGAAATGACTTTTGCAGGTTTGTTAGGAGGGCGCAGATTTAGATATACTTATCAAGATGGGTTTTGTATAAGCACAGACGCCGACTTTGTAATTACAGGCACAGTCTCTGATGGAGATACAAAACCTGAAGGTCCATTCGGAGATCATTTAGGATATTATAGTTTGCAACATGAATTTCCCTTGATGAAGGTGCATAAAGTGTATGCAAGAAAAAATGCAATTTGGCCTTTTACAGTTGTTGGTAGACCACCTCAAGAAGATACTAGCTTTGGAGATTTAATTCATGAAATGACTGGTGAGGCTATTGCTAAAGAAATTCCAGGAGTTTTAGAAGTACACGCGGTAGATGCTGCTGGTGTTCATCCCTTGCTATTAGCCATTGGCAGTGAGCGGTATACACCTTATGCCAAATCTCAACAACCTTCCGAACTAATTACCCAAGCTCATCATATTTTGGGGACAGGGCAATTAAGCTTAGCTAAATATGTATGGATAACTGCAGATGATAGAAATTTATTACATGCAAAGGATGTTTTAGTCTATATGCAATTTGTATTGGAAAGAATAAATTTCACTAGAGATATTCATTTTATTACAAATACTACCATTGATACGCTCGACTACAGTGGTACAGGATTAAATACAGGTAGCAAAGTAATTTTTGCAGCTTATGGTGAAGTGATCAGAACCTTAGCTAAAGAAGTGCCACCTTGTTTATTGACAAATAGATTGATTCAAGGAGCCGCATTATGTATGCCTGGCGTTGTGGCGATTCAATTGAAGCCATTTGAAAATTATACCCAGTCCCAAAAAGAGATGCAAGATGTAGATGAAAGTTTGGCTGAACATTTAATTGAGTTAAATCAAGTAGCCATCATAGTAGTTTGCGATGATCCACAATTTTTATCACAAAGGATAGGAAATTATTTATGGGTGACTTATACAAGAAGTAATCCGGCCCAAGATATTTATGGGGTAGCCTCTTTTGTAAAAGATAAGCATTGGGGATGTAAGGGACCGATGATTATTGATGCACGTATCAAACCGCATCATGCGCCTTCGTTAATTAAAGATCCTCAAGTAGAAAAAAAGGTGGATGCCTTATTTGCTAAAGGAAATGTGCTTGAGAAATGGGGCTAAGAAATAAACTTAATATTCTGCTACCTTGATGATTGAAGCAGCTTGTATTGCGGCAACGATAGAACGGAAAGCCCGGACCCCGAGAGGCTTCATGAATTCGATTTCTATACGCCTACTTCCAGCCGATTTGGGGGAGGACTTGCAGTGATAGCGTGTGTGCCGCCCTAGAAAAAAAATATTTAAGGATATAAGGTATTTTAAGGCTTTAAATTTTCTATGGAGTAAATGCATTTCTTTTTCTACTTTTACACCTCAAAAAATGACTATGGGTTTAGATAAAAATCAAATTGCCAGAAGAATAGCACAAGAATTACAAGATGGATTTTATGTGAATTTGGGCATTGGTATTCCGACGTTAGTGGCGAATTATATTCCAGAAGGTATGGAGGTTGTATTGCAAAGTGAAAATGGTTTATTAGGTATGGGGCCTTTTCCGTTTGAAGGGGAAGAAAATCCAGATTTGATTAATGCAGGAAAGCAAACAATTACGACTGTACCGGGGTCTGCGTTTTTTGATAGTGCTATGAGTTTTGGAATGATACGTGCCGGTAAAGTAGATTTGACCGTATTGGGCGCGATGGAAGTAGCCGATAATGGAGATATTGCAAATTGGAAAGTGCCAGGTAAAATGGTGAAGGGAATGGGTGGAGCCATGGATCTTGTGGCCAGTGCTAAAAATATTATTGTAGCTATGCAACATACTGATAAGGCTGGAAATTCTAAGCTACTGAGTGCATGTAGTTTGCCTATCACGGGATTGCATTGTGTTCGAAAAATTGTGACTGATTTAGGTGTTTTTAATGTGACTGATCAAGGATTTGAATGCATCGAGCATGCTGCTGATGTGAGCATTGAGGAAATAAAACAGAAAACACAGGGGCGATTAGTGATTTCTCCGAATGTAAAGCCCATTCATTTCGACTAACAATTTAGGCTAATCCTTGAACATAGTTTTGAGAATCAAATAAAACCATTACTTTTGTCACACATTAAATCATTGAATGTATCCAAGAAACAATAACCGACGTCCCTTTAAAAAGCAAAGAGAGCACAGATTAAACAGAGAAATAGATGTACCGCAAGTTCGTTTAGTAGGCGAGAACCTAGAACCCGGTGTATATGATATTCAGAAAGCACTAGATATTTGTGCAGAATTAGAAGTTGACTTAGTTGAAATTTCGCCACAGGCTGCACCGCCAGTTTGTCGAGCTGTAGATTATAATAAGTTTCTTTATGAGAAAAAACGTAAAGAGAAGGAGCTTAAGGCTAAATCATCTAAGAGCGAAGTAAAAGAAATTCGATTTACACCGAATACAGATGATCATGATTTTGATTTTAAGGCTAAACATGCTGAAAAATTTCTATTAGATGGCAATAAGGTAAAAGCTTATGTTCAATTTAAGGGCAGAGCGATTATGTTTAAAGATCGTGGTGAATTAATTTTATTGAAATTTGCTGAGCGTTTGGCCGAATTTGGTACCTTAGAAGGCATGCCAAAGCTTGAAGGAAAAAGAATGCATGCAATTTTTACCTCAAAAGCAAAGAAAAAAGTTTAATTATTTGGTTTTATAACTTTTTTAACTCTACCTTTACTTCCTTATATTTATATACAATGAACATTTATGTATCAAACATTCCATTTAAAATGGAAGATGACCAATTGAGAGATCTTTTCGCAGAATTTGGTGAAGTGATTTCTTCAAAAATTATTATGGACAAATTTACCAGACGTAGCCGTGGATTCGGTTTTGTTGAGATGCCTGATGATGTAGCGCAAGCTGCTATCGATGGTTTAAATGGTAAAGAAGTAATGGGCCTTCAGTTACGTGTAAACGAAGCAAGACCTAAGACCGAAAGCACTGGTGGTGGTGGTGGTTACAACCAACGCAGTGGCGGAGGTGGTTATCAGAAGAGAGACTACTAGTATTGATCTATATTAATCTAATTCACACGGTTTCGGCCGTGTTTTTTTATGCTCAGTTGGTTTTGAATTTTGTGTATTTTTCTGGCAATAATTATTTTGAGATTAAAATTGACTTTTATGGTGTACGCTAGTCAAAGCGGCTCACTAAAATAAATTACAATGAAAAATTTAAAGTTTGTAGGATTACTCATCTTGTTTATAGGAATGATGGTACTTCCTCAATTAGCCGAAGCACATCCTCATCATAGGCATGCTAGACATACTATTCAACGTCATCGTGCAGCAGTGAGGCATCATCAATTTCAAAAGCATCATCGAGATTGCCGATCAAGAAGTCAAGGTCATGGTCGTGGCAGATGTTGCAACCGATCTTCACATCGTTAATTTATGCAGGACGAATATAATAAAAGCTCAATTTTTTGGGCTTTTATTGTTTTTGTATGTGTTTAATTAGGGTTCTCAGCATAACTTTAATATCAACTATGAGTTACGGGCATTTGACAAATTCTGTTCCTTTAAGTGCTAAATTACATCATCAAGGCGACTAAAAACTTTGCATATTGAAATGAGTTTGGCAGGCATAAAAAGGAAATTGAAAATTTAAAATTAGTCTAAAACCCTTGCTATTATTGAAGATACCTGTTTTTTTTAGTCTAATTTTAATTGCCTTAAATTAGACTAGCATAATTCCAAATATATTGTATCTTCGCACGTTCTAAAAATAAACTTAACTAAGACAAAAGACATGCAGTTAAAAGGATTGATAAAGCTATTTACTATAGCGCTGATTTTAATTTCATTATTCCAATTATCTTTTACATTCGTTGTAAATAATTACGAGAAGAAACAAGCTTCGAAAGTAACTCAATTGGTTAATGCTGAAAACCCAGGGATTAATGACGCCGCTAAAAAAATGTTGGTGTCAGACAAACTACGATTCAGATTGGATAGTTTGTCTAATAATAAGGTATATAATCTAGGGTTCACTTCATATACTTATCAAGAAGCCAAAGAACAAGAGTTAAACCTTGGATTGGATTTACAAGGTGGTATGAATGTAGTACTTGAAGTTAGTTTGGATGATTTAGTTAGAAACTTGAGTAATAATGGCTCTGATCCAGCCTTAAATGCAGCCTTGGTTTCTGCAAAGCAAATGCAATCTAATAGCCAGTCAGACTTTATTACTTTATTTGGAAATGCATATAAAGAAAAAAATCAGAATGCACGATTAGCTAATTTGTTTGTTACAGCGAATTCAAAAGGGATCAACTTTAATTCTTCTGATGAAGAGATTTTGAGAAAATTAAGAGAAGAATCTAAAGATGCCATTAATAGAACATATCGTGTATTATTAACTCGTATTGATAAATTTGGTGTGGCTCAACCTAATGTGAATTTGGATGACAATCGTGGAATTATTAGTGTAGAGTTAGCGGGTGTCAATAATCCGGAGCGTGTGCGTAAGTATTTGCAAGCCACTGCTAAATTAGAATTCTGGGAAACTTTTTCTCAGCACGAGATTAGTTCAGGTATTATAAAAGCTGATGAAGAGTTAAAGGCATATTTGTCTGGAGTAAAAGATACTTCACTACAATTGCCAACAGTGGTTGAAAACAAAGATTCAAATAATGCAATTAAAGCAGATACAACCTTAGCCTCTTTAAAAAGTAAAAGTGGTTCAAAAGATGAAGATACCAGTATGGCTGGATTGTCAGACGAACAAAAGTTAGCCAAGGCAAGAAGATTGAATCCATTACGTAGTTTCTTATTAGGTGGTTTTCAAGTAAGACAAGGTAAGAATGGTGAAGTAATTCATACCCCGCAATTATCATATGTATTTAGTCGCGATACTGCCCAATTGAATAAATATCTTAATTTAGATATAGTAAAAAATCAATTTCCTAAGAACCTAAAATTCTATTATGGGATAGCAGATAAAGAAATACGTGAGAAAGAGAAAGTAGTTATTTTATATGCAATTAAAAAGAATCCAGGAACTAACGACCCTAAATTAGGAGGAGATCATATTACAGATACTCGTCAAGATTATGATAGAGTAACTGGTCAGCCAGATATTCAAATGAGCATGGACCCAATTGGAGCAAGAGCATGGGAAAAACTTACAGGGGCTAATATTGGTAAATCAATTGCAATTGTATTAGATGATATAGTGTATTCTGCTCCAGCGCCTAGCGAAACAATTGCAGGTGGAAACTCTAATATTACAGGAAGTTTTTCTGTAGAGGAGGCTCAAGATTTAGCTAATATTCTTAAAACAGGTAAGTTACCTGCTCCAGCAAATATTGTTCAAGAGCAAGTAGTTGGACCTACCTTAGGAAAAGAGGCTGTAAATGGAGGTTTATTGTCATTTGTTATTTCTTTCATCATCATCTTTATTTTGATGTTGGTGTATTATAATAGTGCAGGTTGGGTTGCCAATATTGCATTGATCTTGAATTTATTATTTACTATTGGTGTTTTGGCAGCGTTGCACGCTTCTTTAACTGCAGCAGGTATTGCCGGTCTAGTATTAACCATCGGTATGGCTGTTGATACCAATGTAATCATTTTTGAGCGTATTAAGGAAGAGCTTAAATTAGGAAAGAGTCACGAAGCTGCTGTCAATGAAGGTTATCGTAGATCTTTGAGTCCTGTATTAGATGGGCATATAACCGTATTAATGACTGCCATCATTTTATTTATTTTTGGTTTAGGTCCTGTATTAGGTTTTGCTACTACGCAAATATTAGGTATTCTTTTATCCTTATTCTGCGGAATTCTAGTATCAAGATTAATTACGGATATGCGTATGAAAGGTGGTAAGCATTTCAATTATTTCACTCCTTTGTCTGAAAAAATATTTAAGAAATCACATTTCAAATTTATTGAATGGAGAAAGAATGCTTATATCATTTCTATAGTAGTACTTATTTTAGGTATTTCATCTATTTTCTACGGATTTGATTATGGAGTTGAATTTGCTGGAGGAAGAAGTTACACAGTTAGAATGGACAAGGATGTCAAAACTAGTCAAATTGCTGATGCATTAAAAGCGACCTTCGAAGCTGCGCCTATTGTAAAAACAATTGGAACAAACAATCAAGTAAATATTACCACGGCTTATAAAATTGCAAATGATTCTAAAGAAGTTGAACAAGAAGTACAGGGCAAATTGTATGAAGCCTTAAAAGCAGGTGGATACATCAATGGTAATATTGCAGAAACAGAGTTTAAGAGCAAGTATATCATGAGTTCTCAAACAGTGAAACCATCTATTTCTGATGATTTAAAGAAAGGTGCTTTATGGGCTACTTTCTGGTCGATTTTATTTATTTCGATTTATATATTCGTTCGATTCCGCAAATGGCAATATTCAGTAGGAACTTTAGTTGCCTTATTGCATGACGTATTCGTGACTTTGGCAGTGTTCTCATTCTTACGTCGTATAGTTCCTTTTACTTTAGAAATTGATCAGCATTTTATT
>CAZSUF010000006.1:1265-2330 GCA_964609875.1 uncultured Bifidobacterium sp. | reverse complement strand
AACTGTGATTGGATCCTCTATGAATGATACAGTCATTGTATTTGACAGAATTCGTGAATATTTCAGAAAGCGTCCAGGTGATTCAAAAACAAATGTCATCAACTCTGCGATTAATGATACGATGAGTAGAACCATCATGACCTCATTAACTGTATTTATCACTTTGCTAATCTTATTCATTTTTGGTGGAGAAGTAACCAAAGGATTTGCTTTTGCGATGATGATAGGTGTGGTAACAGGTACTTATTCATCTATATTTGTGGCTTCGCCTATTTTAATTGATCTTGATAAAAAAGATAAATTAACCATGGAAGAGGATAAAGAGAAGCGAATTGAAGAATTAAAGAAAATGGCTTAATACCAATATCATAAAAGAACCTACCCTTGCGGTAGGTTTTTTTTATGCCATACAAATGAATTGAAGAGCCCAAATATTTTCAATGTTGGCTTTTTATTTCCTTTTCTTAAGAATATTCAAGGAACTATGGGCTTAATATTTCATTTTTAAAGTTCATTTCCCTACTTTTGCGCTCTTAAAAAAAATACGCGTATGAATAATTTATTTTACTTAGTTCCGGTCTTTGGTATTGTGGCATTATTATACACTTTTATACAAAGTGCTTGGGTGAGTAAGCAATCGGCAGGCAATGACAGAATGAAAGAAATTGCGGGATATATTGCTGATGGTGCCATGGCATTTTTGAAAGCAGAGTATAAAGTAATGAGTTACTTTGTAATTATTGCAGCCTTATTGTTAGGGGTTATGGGTTTTACAGACAAGAATAGTCATTGGACTATAGCCTTAGCATTTATAGTTGGTGCATTTTTAAGTGCTTTAGCAGGATTCTTAGGGATGCGCATTGCAACCAAATCAAATGTGCGTACAGCAGAAGCTGCACGAACCTCATTAGCAAAAGCTTTGAAAGTATCGTTCACAGGAGGTTCTGTTATGGGAATGGGGGTAGCTGGATTAGCTGTTTTAGGCTTAGGAAGTTTATTTATTATACTCAAATTATATTTTGCTCCAGATGCAGCTGTTGACAGTGAAGAAATGAAACGTGCAAT
>CAZSUF010000006.1:0-1165 GCA_964609875.1 uncultured Bifidobacterium sp. | reverse complement strand
CAGGTATTCCAGAAGATGATCCACGTAATCCTGCAACTATTGCTGATAATGTGGGGGATAATGTAGGGGATGTGGCAGGTATGGGGGCCGATTTATTTGGTTCTTATGTAGCAACTGTATTGGCAACTATGGTCTTAGGTCGTGAAACTTTAGGCCAAGATTTGAAACCTTTAGCAGATGGCTTTGGTGGCTTATCGCCGATTTTGTTACCAATGTTAATTGCTGGTATCGGAATTATTTTATCAATTATTGGAACTTTCTTTGTTCGTATTTCAGAAAGCGCAGGTTTAAGTACCACTAAAGTTCAAAATGCCTTGAACATGGGTAATTATGGCTCTATAGTTTTGACAGCAGTTGTTTGTTATTTCTTGACTTCTAATATTTTACCTGCTGAAATGGTATTACGTGGAGTACCTTTCACTAACACACAGGTTTTCTTTTCAATTTTAGTTGGTTTAGCTGTAGGTACTTTAATGAGTATTATAACTGAGTATTATACTGCTATGGGTAAACGCCCTGTTATGACCATAGTTCGTCAATCAGCTACTGGGCATGCAACAAACATCATCGGTGGTTTGGCTATGGGTATGGAATCAACTTTTTTACCTATGTTAGTTTTAGCAGCAGGTATTTATGGTTCTTATCATTTTGCAGGTTTATATGGGGTTGCTATTGCCGCTGCGGGTATGATGGCAACAACTGCTATGCAATTAGCAATCGATGCTTTTGGACCAATTGCAGATAATGCAGGTGGTATTGCTGAAATGAGTGAATTGCCAGCTGATGTTCGTGAAAAAACCGATATTCTTGATGCAGTTGGAAATACAACAGCAGCGACTGGAAAAGGATTTGCTATCGCTTCTGCTGCCTTAACTGCCTTAGCATTATTTGCAGCTTTTGTTGGTATTTCTGGTATTGATGGTATTGATATTTATCGTGCTGATGTGTTGGCTGGATTATTTGTAGGGGCTATGATACCTTTCATATTTTCTTCATTGGCTATTCGTGCAGTAGGTGAAGCTGCCATGGCTATGGTTGAGGAGGTTCGTCGTCAATTCCGTGAAATTCCAGGTATTATGGAAGGTACAGGTAAACCTCAATATGACAAGTGTGTGGCTATTTCAACTGAAGCTTCTATTAAAAAAATGATGTTACCTGGTGCTAT
>CAZSUF010000005.1:27788-33949 GCA_964609875.1 uncultured Bifidobacterium sp. | reverse complement strand
TTTGCAATTAATTAAAAACAGTTATATAGAATGTTAGCCCTGCGCATCTCGTACTAAAAATAGAGCAGGTATATACCTGCCATAAATAAAGAATAATTATCTTTGAAAAAAGAAGGGTGATGGGGTTTGGGTATAGAGTGTATAATCAAGATGGTCTTTATTTTGTAACGTTTACAGTTCGACAATGGGTTGATATTTTTACTAGAAAATTATATGTTGATATAGTTCTTGATAGCTTGAAGTATTGTCAAGAATTTAAAGGATTAAAAATTTACGCATGGGTCATTATGTCAAATCATATTCATTTAATCATAAAAAGCGATCAACACAATTTAAGTGATATAATCAGAGATTTTAAAAAATATACAGCCTCTCAAACAGTCAAGGCCATTGAAAGTAATCCAAAAGAAAGCAGAAAAGGGTGGTTGCTTTGGTTATTAAAGAATGAAGGAAAAATAAGTTTTTGGGAAGAGGGTTATCACGGAGAAGAAATTGTGAGCCCCGATTTTTTTCAATCTAAAGTGAATTATATTCATTTGAATCCTGTTAGAGCAAATATTGTTTCTAAGGCTGAAGAGTATCTATATAGTAGTTGTTGCGATTATGTTGGAAATGCAAAAGGGTTATTGGAATTGGTTTTGATTAATGTGTAATGTGTGTATACAGATTCAAATCTGTTTTATTATAAGTACGAGATGCGCAAGGCTAACATCTCGAACAGCACTGATTTGATTAAAGTGTAATGTGTTTATACAGATTCAAATCTGTTTTATTCTAAGTTCGAGATGCGCAAGGCTAACATCTCGAACAGCATTTTTAATGTGTAATGTGTTTATACAGATTCAAATCTGTTTTATTATAGGTACGAGATGCGCAGGGCTAACATCTCGAACAGCATTTTTAATGTGTAATGTGTATTTACAGATTCAAATCTGTTTTATTCTACGTTCGAGATGCGCAGGGCTAACATCTCGAACAGCACTGTTAATGGCCAAAGTGGAAAATTAAACCGCATACATAAGGGATAATCATAATTATTTTTATTTATTTTTAGGCAAGCAAATTAATTCTTATCAAATCTATTTTATGCGAAAATTAAGCACGCTTATTTTACTTTGTGTATCATCAATCATATGGGCTCAGCAATGGAATCCAGTTGGGGTGTTTCCGCAAGTGAATGGTTTAAATATTATGGCTGACAAACAAAATCGAATTTATGTTGGCGGAGGATTTCTAAATGCCAATGGGCATCAATACGTAGCTCAATGGAATGGACAAAATTGGACTGAATTAGGGGGTGTAGATGCCTTAGCAGCCAATGGACAAATTCGTGCCATGTGCTTAGATAATTCAGGTAATATTTATGTCGCCGGAGCTTTTACCAATTCATCAGGACAACCCTATGTAGCCAAATTTGATGGGCTAGTTTGGTCGGAAGTCAGCGGGTTGAATGCCAATGGTTCCATCAATGCTTTGTGCTGTGATAAACAAAATCATATATATGCTGCAGGAGCCTTTCAACTTAATGGCATGAGCTATGTGGCCCACCATAATGGTTCTAGCTGGTCTGCTTTAGGAGGCAGTACTTTAGCTGCCAATGACTATATTTTTGCTTTATTAGCAGATAGCTCAGGGAATATATATGCTTCGGGAGATTTTAAAAACGCGCAAGGCTTCTGCTACGTGGCAAAATGGGACGGTACAAATTGGAATGAAGTAGGTGGTTTAAATAATTTAAAAGCCAATGCAGGCATCACCGAATTATGTAAAGATGGCAGTGAACATATTTATGCTGCAGGCGCTTTTACAAATGATAGCAATCGACGATATGTAGCGACCTTTAATGGATCAAGCTGGTCTGCTTTAGGGGGGAATTATAGTTTTCCGGGCTTTGGTGGACAAATTTATGCCCTGCAAAGTAATGCAGCAGGTACCATTTTTGCTGCAGGTGGATTTCACCAAAATAATCTACGATTCGTTGCTCAATATAAAAATGGAGTCTGGTCAGAATTAGGTGGGTTGAATAGCTTAGGGGCAAACAATTATATTTATGGCATTTGTATTTCTCCGCCTCAAGATGTGTATGTAACAGGTGGTTATACCAACCTAGCTGGTGAATTTTATGTAGCAAGATATGGTGCTCCTACGGCTATTGAAACAACAGAAATCAGCTCTCAAATTATTATAGCTCCGAATCCAGTAAAAGATTTTCTGCAAGTGCAAGTCCCTGAATCTTTCGGCGACTATACCATTCGTTTGTATTCATGTTTTGGGCAGCTTCTTTATGAGACTACTTCTAACACACTTACCTCTTGGGTACCCACAAATACTTTGGCTTCTGGGGTATATTTTTTATCTGTGCATGATACAAAAAAGAAATTGTGTATTCCTTTTACAAAATAAGGCGTAATGAAACAATCTGAATAAAAGCCCGCAGGGTGCAGGGTCCCCACCTAGACACATTCGGCATAGACACAGATAATTGGGGGCATAAAAAAAACCGCCCGAAGACGGTTAATTTGTATAATAACTTTTTTACTTATTAAGCAATTGGCTCAGCAGGTAATGCAGGAATACGTAAAACCTGACCAGGATAAATTTCATCAGCATCCTTAATCATAGGCACATTGGCTTCGAAAATTACATTGTATTTGCTACCATCCTGATAATTTGCTTCAGCAATTTTCCATAAAGAATCGCCTTTTTCTACCGTATAGAAAGTGCTATCGGGTTGGCTAACCGTTTCTGCAGAAGCAATTGTCATATTGTTATCTACTTCAGCTACACCTGCAATATTTCCAGCAGTCAATGCTACTTTCTCATAATCTGCTTTGGTATTGCATTCGCCCATTAAGGTTAATTTGCCATTACCATCTAAAGTGAAATCAAAATTTTTGATGTCTAATCCAACTTTATCGATATACGCTTTTACTGCAGCTTTTTGATTGGCGGCAATCACATCAGGTTGAACTCCAGGATTTGCTGCTGTTTCTTCGTCGTGACTTTTAAATATTTTTTTACCGGCTTCTTTTAAAAATGAAAATAATCCCATGATGTATGTTTTTTAATGATTTAATGAAGGGCAAATATAGAACTCTCCAAGTTACTACAAAATAAATATTGTCAATCGTTTCTCTTACAAACTCATTGAATCTTTGAATTTAACTGCTTGGCGTCGAGAAATTTCTATTTCTTCGCCACCGGATAAAGTCACTTTTAGGCCCCCATTATATTGGGTATCTATTTTAGTAATCATTTGAAGGTTGATAATATGCTTACGATTTGCTCTGAAAAATACTTTCGCATCTAATCGATCTTCAAGGGAATTCAGTGATTTTAAAATGAGGGGTCTATTGCTTCCGAAAAATACTCGAGCATAGTTTCCTACAGATTCGAAAAGTCGCACTTCGCCTAATTTTACAAACCAACATCTTTCTCCATCTTTCACAAACACTTGGTCAAGGACTCCCAATGAATTTTTTTGTGTATGCGTTTCTGTTTCTATCGTCTTCTTTACTTTTTCTATCGCCTCAGACAATCGTTTTGTTTCTATAGGTTTGAGCAAATAATCGAGCGCATTAAACTCAAAGGCCTTCAAGGCAAATTCGTTGTAAGCGGTAGTGAAAATCACTTTAGGCGTGTACTCTAGCAAATCTAACAAATCAAATCCTGTTTTATTTCCAGGCATTTGAATATCCAGAAAAATGAGTTGTGGTTGCAGGCTATCAATTTTTTCTAAAGCATCCTGCACATTCACAGCTTCTTCTATCACTTGAATTTCTGGAAAGGCTGTCAATATTTTTTTGAGTTCATTTCTGGCAAGTCGTTCATCATCGACAATAATACATGTAATCATATGGTATGTTTTAAAGGGATTATAATATGAGCAAGAACAAGTTTGTTTTCTTGAGATAATTGAATGCTAGCTTCATTACCGTATAACCATTGTAAGCGTTGGGCTGTGGCCTTTAACCCAAACCCAAGGCTATCAGCATGGGAGGCAGAGGAATCTAATTGTCCGGTGTTTCTAATTTGTATATGTAAAACATTATCATTCACCTGAGTGGAAAGTTGAATATGTCCGCCCGCTTCTAAAGAAGAAATGCCATGTTTGATGGCGTTTTCTACTAAGGTTTGTAACATCATAGTCGGAATTTGAAGGTCCAAGCTTTTGGGGTCAATGTCTTGACTCACTAGCAATCTTTCTTCAAATCGAATTTTTTCTAGGGCCAAATAATCATTTACTAACTTCATTTCGTTTTCTAAACTATCTGTGGCTTCTTGTTTCGATATAGAACTTCTTAATATATTCGAAATTTGTGTAATAGCGCGTCTGGCTAATTCAGGATCTTCATCAATCAAAGCCCTGATACTATTGAGTGCATTAAAAATAAAATGGGGTTGAAGATTAGCACGGAGTGTTTTGATCTCTAAATCTTTCATGGTCGATTCCATTTTAAGTTTATCGATGAGGTTTCTACGATTGGTTTCAATATAATTCCATGCAAAATAGATCCCATTCCAAATGCCAAATAAAATCAACACCGAAAAGAAGGACCCCCCAAAAGCACTGAAGGTGAAAGAAGACGAAGGTTTGTGAAAAGCAAGGTTTAATGTTAAATAATAGAACCCTGTATAGATTAAACCCATCATCATCATGGCAAGAAAAACTCGTATGGTTAATTTTTCAGTGGGTAAGGTAGTCCAATGAAATGCAGAGATGATGCTTCGATAAATATGGGTAATTCCTATACCAAACAAAAACAGTAGAATATTTAGCCAAATGATGGTGGTCGAAAACTCTGAGGTAATATAGGAAATATAAATATTCAGCAGGGTAAAGAAGCCCCAGCCTGTAAACTGAAAAACAAGATATTTAGTTGACCAACGCACAAAACAAATATACAGCATCACTTTGTGTAAGCCCATATTGAATTGTACAAGTGGCCTTTTTCCTATATCAACGCAATTCATGGGAGCGAAAGCCATTGACTTTGAACCTTTTTGCAAACCTTTCATTTTAACGCTTTGTTATAGTCTGTATGTAATATATTTGCGCCCAATTCATAGAAATGACAAAACATATAGCTTTATTGACTGCATTGATGATGTGGTTTTCTTTTAGTACTCAAGCTCAAATGGGCAGTAAAGACAAAACAAAATCTACCTACGCGCTTCCTTCAAGAGATTTTGTAATGCTACAAATCGGATATGAAAATTGGAATAATGCGCCTGATACACTTCAAATTGGTGGATTAGGAAGAGCTTTCAATGCCTATGTTTGTTACGATTTTCCAATAGCAAAATCTAATTTCAGTTTTGCTGCAGGTGCAGGTATTGGAACGAGCAATATCTACTTAAAAAAGCAAACCTTTGCACTGACCGATACAACCACCTTTATATATTTTAAACCTTCTGATGTTTACAAAAAGTACAAATTAACGACAGCCTACGTCGAAGCGCCTTTTGAACTACGTTATTTTGGCAATAAAGATGATCGCAACAAAGGATTCAAAGCAGCCTTCGGATTAAAGGTTGGGGCTTTAATATCCTCTCATACCAAAGGAAAAAGAACTTTCAACAACAAACCTATCATTGAAAAGGTTAGCACCAAGCGTTATTTAGAAACATGGCGTTATGCTGTAACCGGCAGATTAGGTTGGGGCAATTTTTCCGTCTATGGTTCTTATCAATTAAGCAATGTATTCAGATTAAACAGCGGTCCTGAAAATGTAAGACCTTATCAAATTGGTCTTTGTTTATCGGGCTTGTAGTCGTTTAAATTGTTTTTTTATGCCCCCGATGAATTGCATAGATTCCGCATCTTTCTAGGCGGGGACCCTAACTTTCAATCTTAGTATATTGATGCTTTATCTTTTTTTCAGGTAAGGCATGTATTGGATTATACTTTGCCTTACCATTACATGGAAACTTATTCTCAGCCAAAACAACGACTCGTTTTTATATTCTAGTTATACACGCTCAAAAATAATGGCGGCGCCTTGTCCAACCCCAATACACATGGTAGCTAAACCATACTTAGCTTCACGTCTTTTCATTTCATGAAGCAAGGTTGTTGAAATTCTTACCCCACTGCAGCCTAATGGATGTCCGAGTGCAATAGCACCTCCATTCGGATTTACTTTATCGGGAGCTATCCC
>CAZSUF010000005.1:23479-27778 GCA_964609875.1 uncultured Bifidobacterium sp. | reverse complement strand
ATACAAGCCAGACTTTGTGAGGCAAACGCTTCATTTAATTCGGCTACATCTATATCCGCAATGCTAAGACCCGCACGCAACAAGGCTTTTTGTGTAGCAGGCACCGGACCAATGCCCATGATACTAGGATCTACACCTGCAATGGCCATACTTTTAATGATTGCCAAGGGTTGTAAATCGTATTTTTTTACTGCCGCTTCACTGGCAATCAACATAGCTGCCGCGCCATCATTCACGCCACTCGAATTCGCTGCAGTTACTGTGCCGTCCTTAGTAAAGGCTGGTTTCAATTCTGCTAACTTGTCTATCGGACTTAATCTTGGATGCTCATCTTTTTCAAACATCATTTTTTTTCCTTTGCCTAAATCCACTTCTACAGGAATAAGTTCATCAGAAAATTTATTTGCCTGATCTGCCTGCTGATATTTTAATTGACTTTGATAAGCAAATTCATCTTGCTCTTCTCTAGAAATATTCCATTGCTTGGCTATGTTTTCGGCTGTTTCGCCCATGCTATAAGGATGATGCATTTTAGATAAGGCCGGATTGATAAAACGCCATCCAATAGTCGTATCGTACATATCTACTTTACGCGAAAAAGCGCTCTCTGCCTTAGCCATGACAAAAGGTGCACGAGTCATACTTTCTACACCGCAAGCAATCATCAAATCGCCATCACCGCACATGATAGCGCGAGCTGAGTCCATAATGGCCTGCAAACCTGAGGCGCATAAACGATTGACTGTATTTCCACCCACTGTAATAGGAAGTCCAGCCAATAGCGAAGCCATTCGAGCCACATCTCTATTATCTTCACCCGCCTGATTCGCACAACCTGCAATCACATCTTCTATAGCGTGGATGTCGATATTCGGATTACGTTGTATAAGTCCTTTTATGGCAAGCGCTAACAAATCGTCTGGACGAACAGAACTTAAGGCGCCGCCAAATTTACCAATAGGGGTGCGTGCGCAATCAATGATATAGGCTTTAGTCATGAAAATTATTTTGCGCAAAGATAAGCACAAGAATGTAAGTTGTGATATGTCCATTTCAGGGATAAGCTGAGATAAAAGTCGCGCCTATTTAATCAAGTAGCTTGACTCTTTTCAATTCAATTAAGTTAGAGCTATTGGTATTGAAATTTTGAACACGATTTTGTACAAAGTGCATCACTTCATCATAGAACAATGGCACACAAGGTGCTTCTTCAATAATAATTCTGTCCATAGCTTGATATAAGGCTTCTTTCTTCTTTTGATCTTGCTCTATGAGGCATTGTTCATATAACTGATCAAATTGATTATTATGAAAACGGGTGTAATTTGGGGGTGCCGTATTTTTACTATAAAACATCGTAAGATAACATTCGGCATCAGGATAATCTGCAATCCAAGTTGCCCAAAAGAAAGGCGCGTTTGAATTACTCATTTGTTCGCGCAACAAGGATGGCTGCATAATTTCTAGTCGGATATTTAAACCAAGATCTTTGAGTTGAGCCAAAATAAAATTACATCGATCGGAATAATTATCATTCGACAGCAATACAATTTCTGGAAGTGTTCCTAATTCTTTTCTTACTTCGTCAATCAATTGTTTGGCTTTTTCGGGTTGATAGGAATATCCTTTTACTAAGTTGCTATCAAAACCCGGTAAGCTAATAGGAATGATGCCTGCATTAGCCGGAACTCCAATACTATTGCGGATATAGGTGATCATTTTTTTTCGATCGAAACCGTAATTGATGGCTTGTCTGAGTTTTTTATTGAGCAAGGCAAGATTTGCATTTTTAGATGTGTCTTGCAAAATGCCTAAATATTCTACATTCAGATAAGCATGTTTTTGTAATCGAAATTGCGATGCATAGGCAGGTTTAAGTTCGCCTTGTTTGGTTAGAATTTGATCTTTAAACACCGCGTCAATACTATTCATAAAATCTATATCGCCTTGAAGGAATAACAGAAATTCGGATGCTTTGCTATCTACTTGCGAAAATTTAATTCCATCTATATAGGGCAATCTGTTTCCGGCAGAATCTTTTTCCCAATAATTTTCATTCTTTACATAGGTTACAGCCACCGCCTCTTCCCATTCTTTAAACACAAAAGGACCTGTACCGCAAGGGTGAGCACGAAAATCTTTACCCCAATGTTGAACAACTTCTTTAGGCACAATAGAGCAATACATCATGCTTAAGATGCCTAACATAGGATTAAAAGGTCGTGCTAAATTTAATTGAAAGGTAGAATCATTGAGGGCTACAAAAGGTTTTATTGAATCTACTCGATCATTAAAAATCCAAGCGCCTGATGAGGCTGTTTCTTCATCGATGATTCTAGAAAAACTGAACACAATATCAGCCGCATTCATTTTGCGTCCTTTGCCTTGAGGAAAAACTTCATTGTCGTGAAAAAAAACATCTGTACGCAGGTTAAAGGTATATGTTTTTCGGTCTGGAGAAATGATCCATGATGTGGCAAGCGAAGGTTGGGCCATCATATCTTCATCGAATTCGATCAGTCTGTTGAAACACTGATTTACATTCCACATGATATATTGGTTTTTAGCAAATGCAGGATCTAAGGTTTCTACATTTTGCACTTGATTCATTCTGAATATTTTTTTATCAGAATGCGCTGTCGAACAAGAAACAATTGAAAGCAATAAGAAAAAAAAGGAGTAGGGGATTCTATGTTGCATGGCTATAAAAGTAAATAAAAATCATAAAAGAAAAGCAGTTGTCTATTAATTGAATAAGGAATACACATTCGAAGTCGCTAGTGGCAGCGATAGAACGGATACCCCGCATTCCGAGAGGCTAATCCAAATATCTTTCTTACTTGACAGCTGCTAGCCGATTCGGAAGAGGAGTATGAGTGATAGCGCGGTTGCCACCCTAAAAAATGTATTATAAAGTTTCGATAGTTCGAAGGAAAAGTTGCATACCACTTTCTCTTTCTTTATTAAAACGATAGGCAATATTATGGTGATAATACGCTTGTAAATCGATCTCGTTTTGATGATGGGTTTGACAAAGTTGATCTAGATGTTCTAACCCGAAAGCATTGGCCTCATTGAATTCTGTAATAAATTTTTTATCTAAGGCTTTATTTGTAACCCAAGTGGCAAACACAAAAGGGAGTTGCGTGTGCGATTGCCAAGCTTCGGCTAGGTCGTACACAAAAGGAAATTTTTTACGTTGAAGTAAAGCTCGATCTCCGATGATGATGCCTGCTGTTTTTCCAGAAATTTTATCGATATAATTTTCATCAGCTTCTAATAACATAGGTCGAATATGCCAATAATCACGAATAAGAATTCGAAAAAGAGCTACACTAGTTTTTGATTGATAATCTAAATATACTTCTTGAATTTCTTCGATGGGTACTTGGCTAAATAAACAAACAGAGGCTACTTCTTTGTCTGAAGCGATACAAAAATCACTAAATACTTTAGCGTCGATAATATTATGAATAGAAGCTACAGGCAATAAGGCGATATCAAGCTTATTTTTTTGCATCAAAGAGGCCAGTGCAGATGGATAATCAAGTGTCAATTCGATTTGATCGGCCATCATACCTTGTTCAAATCCATAAATCAATGGTTTTGTATTCAAGTAACTTACTGCCCCTACACGAATCTTTTTTTGCATAATCAGGTGCAAATATATGCTCAACAGACTGCAATGATTAACTTTGCACTTTAAATATTTTTCATGGCGCTCAATCACGCATTACAAGCGGTTTCTCCTATAGATGGCCGATACAGTTCGCAACTTTCTTCCTTATCCGCATATTTTTCGGAGTACGCCCTCATTCGATATAGAGTTCATGTAGAAGTTGAATATTTTATTGCTTTAGCGGAAGCTGGATTTTTGGTATTAAAACCCACTGCCATTAAATCATTACGAAAAATTGTGACTGATTTTAGTGTCGAAGAAGCACAAAAAATTAAAGACATAGAAAAAGTAACCAACCACGATGTAAAAGCAGTTGAGTACTTTTTGAAGGATAAATTAGCTATTTTGAAATTAACGAGTTCGGCAGAATGGATACATTTTGGGTTGACCTCTCAAGATATTAATAATACCGCTGTGCCTTTATTATGGAAGGATGCTCTTCAAGTAAGTTATTTACCTGCCATGTATCAATTACTTGCGCATTTGAAATCCTTGGCTACATCATGGTCTAAGATTCCGATGCTAGCCAAAACACATGGACAGCCTGCTTCACCCACCTTGTTAGGCAAAGAAATGATGGTATTTGTAGAAAGAATAGAGAATCAACTGACATTATTTAA
>CAZSUF010000005.1:20461-23439 GCA_964609875.1 uncultured Bifidobacterium sp. | reverse complement strand
GGTGGAGCTACTGGTAATTTTAATGCGCATTACGCAGCCTATGCGAAAACTGATTGGAAAAAATTTGCCAACAACTTTGTGAATAAAACTTTAGGTCTGAAGCGAATGCAATACACCACACAAATTGAACACTACGATTCCTTGGCGGCTCATTTTGATGCAATGAAGAGAATCAATACCATTTGTCTTGATTTTTGTAAGGATATGTGGGCCTATATTTCTATGGATTATTTTAAGCAAAAAGTAAATGTGAACGAAGTGGGAAGTTCGGCCATGCCACATAAAGTGAATCCAATAGATTTTGAAAATGCTGAAGGAAATTTAGGTATAGCCAATGCCTTGTTTGAACACTTATCTGCCAAACTTCCTATTTCGAGATTGCAACGCGATTTAACCGATTCTACTGTGATGAGAAATATTGGTGTGCCTTTTGCGCATACCATACTAGCCTTAAAATCTATGGAAAAAGGCATGAACAAATTAATTATACATCCAGAAAAGATTAACGAAGATTTAGAGCAAAACTGGGCAGTTGTGGCGGAGGCTATTCAAACTATTTTACGTAGAGAAAAATTTCCCAAGCCTTATGAAGCTTTAAAAGCCTTTACAAGAGGTGCAGGGCCATTGAATAAAATAGTTGTCCATGAATTTATAGATAGTTTGGAAATAACTGATCAAGTAAGAAAAGAGTTGAAAAAAATTACCCCTCAAACTTATACTGGAAAATAAAGAGCCATTCTGTTTACTACTGAATATGCAGAAATAACTGAATATTAGTTAAGTTCGTCATCAATTTAACCATGAAATTCGAGTAAGTTCATACATTTACGCTTCATTTAAAAAAAATATCATGTTAGAGCAACTATTTAACCTCATTCAAAATGAATCTCAACAAGAGATTATTAATAATCCGGCAATACCCAATGAGCAGAACAATCATGCTGTAGGAATGGCAACAGACACTATATTTAGTGGATTACAAGGTGCCTTAGCCAACGGTGGATTAAAAGATGTACTAGGTATGTTTACCGGGCAAAGTGGAGTATCTTCCAATAATCCTATTGTTGGAGGAATGGTCAATAATTTAGTAGGCGGTTTAATGAAAAAATTTGGGATAGATAGTCCTGTAGCTACAAGTATAGCAGCATCATTAATTCCTTCCGTATTAGGAAAATTAGTGAACAAAACAAATGATCCTTCTGATAATGGATTTGATATTAATGGCATCATTGGTGCCTTAACTGGAGGCAATTCAATGCAAGGCGGTGGCGTTCATTTACCAGGTCTACAGCAAGCTCAAGCTCAACCACAAGGTGGCGGCATAGATTTTGGAGGTATACTTAAATCATTAACCAGTGGTGGTTTAGACTCAAATCAAGATGGGCAAGTTGGGTTAGAAGATCTTACTGGCATTATTAGTAAAGTAGCCGGTGGTGCTCAACAAAATCAACAACAAAGCCAAGGTGGCGGTGGTGTGATGGATTTATTAAAAGGCCTTATGGGCAATTAAATGTATTTCGACTTCCCTCTTAAATTATTAAGAGGGAAGTTTTTTTACTTAGGTTTTATCCTAAGTGTTGTTTAAAGAAGCATACTTTTTGAGTTGCTTTTTTCTTTTTCGAGTCTCCCCCATCAAGATTTTTAAATAAAAGAATATGAAAAAAGTAATTGTATTACTAGGGGGATTGGTATGTGTGTATTTGACCTATGGTCAAGGGTATAAAAAAAGAAGCCCCGAAGAAAGAGCACGATATTACACAGATGAAATGGTTAGGGATATAAAGCTTGATGCCATTCAAGAAGAGAAAATCTATCAGATAAATCTTATGGTGTCAAATCAATTTGATTCTTTATATCTAGCTCAAAAAGATAAAGATTTGTCTAAACAAGGCGCTGTGCATATTTACAAGAAAAGAGATCAACAATATAGAAAGGTATTGACCAATGAGCAATTTCTTCGTTATGATGATATACAAAGAGCACGCAGAGAGAAAAAGCAACAAGAAAAATTGGAGAAGGAAAAAATAGAGAAAAAAGAATCCGTTACAGAATCTTTGGTAGTAGATACCATACAGAAAAAATGAAAGAAAAGGCTTTATAAATGTTGAATCTTATGAACGCGGTATGGCCTTCGAGATCATGTTATAATTTACCATTCTTGATTTCTTCCACCACATTCGGATCAAGAAGGGTAGAGATATCGCCTAAATTTTCCGTTTCTCCCTCTGCAATTTTTCGTAGAATACGACGCATTATTTTTCCGCTTCTTGTTTTGGGTAATCCAGACACAAATTGAATTTTATCAGGTTTTGCAATTGCGCCAATTAATCGTGCAACAGTTTGATTAATATCTTGAGTAATGAGATGTTTATCGTCCATCACACCATTAAAAATCACATAGGCATAAATTCCTTGTCCTTTAATATCATGAGGATAACCAACAATAGCACTTTCTATCACGCCTGTATGCATATTAATTGCATTTTCTACTTCTGCTGTACCAATTCGATGTCCACTCACATTCAACACATCATCTACACGACCAGTAATTCTATAATTTCCTTGTTCGTCGCGCATACAACCATCTCCCGTGAAATACATATTTTCGTAAGTAGAGAAATAGGTTAGTTTACATCGTTCATGATCTCCATAGGTTGTTCGAATGATGGAAGGCCAAGGGTGACTAATACATAAATTACCGCTTACTACTTCGGTTGGTAATGCTGGTTTTGAGGCGTCGCCACCAGGAATTGCTAGACCATGTTCATCAACAAGCAAAGGCTGCACACCCGGTAAAGGCAATGTAGCATGAGCCGCTTTATGGGGTGTAACTCCTGCTAAATTTGAAATCATAATCCCGCCTGTTTCTGTTTGCCACCATGTATCTACAATCGGACATTTTCCCTTTCCGATATGATCATGAAACCAATTCCACGCTTCTTCATTAATTGGTTCTCCTACACTTCCTAATACTTTTA
>CAZSUF010000005.1:4595-20451 GCA_964609875.1 uncultured Bifidobacterium sp. | reverse complement strand
CCGGTCCTGCAATTTATAGCAGGAAATCAACTGTATAAATCATACCCTTTGCGTTCTAATACTTTTAATGAAGATAGATTTTTGTCTTTCACATAATCTAAACCAAAACTCATTAAACTGCGAATAGCCGTTGGAGCCGTATACAATATATTTACTTTAAACTTATCTACGACTTCCCAAAATCTGCCTGCATCTGGCCATGTGGGTATGCCTTCGAACATTAAGGTTGTGGCTCCTGCACTCAATGGACCATATACAATATAGCTATGTCCGGTAATCCAACCAATATCTGCTGTGCAAAAATGAATATCTCCTGGCTGATATTGAAATACATTTATAAAGGTATAATTTGTATAGATCATATATCCTGCACAAGAATGTACCACGCCTTTTGGCTTGCCAGTACTTCCACTTGTGTATAAAATAAAAAGCTCGTCCTCTGCATTCACAAAAAGGATTACTAGCTGTTTCAACTTTTCTTATTTCATCTTCCCACCATACTTCTTTGCCTTTAAGCATGCTTACAGGTGTTCGTGTACGAGTTAGTACAATCACTTTCTGTACAGAGCGACATTGTATCAATGCTTCGTCCATCACTGATTTTAAGGGGATTTCTTTATTGCCTCGATATCCGCCATCGGCTGTTACCACAACATTGCATGAAGCATCATTAATTCTATCGGCAATACTTTGAGCAGAAAACCCGCCAAAAATTACTGAATGAATGGCCCCAATTCTTGCACAAGCTAATACGGCAATTGCTAATTCTGGTACCATAGGCATATAAATACAAATGCGGTCTCCCTTCTTTGCACCATTGTTTTTTAAAACATTGGCAAACTGATTTACCTTAAACAATAATTCTTTGTATGAAATTGAACGATGATGTTCTTCAGGATCGTTACTTTCCCATATAATGGCAGGCGTATTGGGTTGAGATTCTGCCCAGCGATCTAAACAGTTTTCTGTAATATTCATTTTTCCGCCTTTGAACCATTCTACTTTGGGTTCATTGAAATTCCAGTTCAGTACTTGATCATAATGTTTTTTCCATCTAAAGTGAGAAGCAATATCGCCCCAAAATTTTGAGGGGTCTTCTATACTTTGTTTGTAAGCTTCATGATATTGATCTAGGGATGTAATTTGATATGGGTAAGGCATACTTGTATTTTTATAGCCTAAAAGTAAATCTAAAATGTGATCGCAAAATAGATTTCTTGCTAAAATAGTATATATATGGCATACTCAGAAATTGCGAACTTTCCGTAAATAACTTGTATGATGCCTTTAGTTTGTATAGAGAGCCTTTTTTGCTAAACCGTTATTTATTTTTCACCAGAAATTTATGCTTCAATAATTATTCATAATCTTTATACACTCTTTCTGTGACTGTAATCTTTAAAACAGTCATATACACCTTGAAACTTTAGTGCATTTGAAGCGTCTTTGAGATCATCGATAACCCTTAACATGTCTATATTAGAAATTTCAAGAAGGAGCTATAAGAAAAAGCCGCATTACTTAGAGTAGTAATGCGGCCTGTTTGGTATTTCTTAAATTTTACTGTTTGCTAAATTTCATATTTTCAACATGATCGCTATTTCTTATTTGAAGTATATATATGCCCTTTGATAAAGACGAGATGTCTAATGTTTGGTTTTCTGAAATAGGACTAAGTACTTTCATCATTTTAGTACCTTGCAAATTATACACCGTATACTCAGTGGTTTGTTCCCAATGAGTGTTACGAATAGTAAGCAAATTAGAAGCTGGATTCGGGAAAATTGTAATTAGGCTATTGGCTATATTTGGCAAATTTTCTTCTACTTCCGCAGCAGGTTCTTCGGTAGTTTTAAAACTCATTTCGCTACACAATTCTGAATTGCAACTTATACTTGATAACGCCGAAGTTGTAAAGCATGAAGGACTTGCAAAACCACTTGGATCCCATAGACCAGGGCTTGTACATGTAAAAATTAGTCCTAAGCTTGCCGGACAACTTATTTTCCCTGTGCCAGGAAGCCATGATGCACCAGACCAAGTATTCCCATTTAAAAACTGTGGACCTATGGCTGCGGTTGATGTCATTTCAATACCTTGTCGACTATCAAACATAGAGTTGGCATATAAAGAAGTCGGTCCCGTTGCATTGTTGATAAAGATACATTTTTGAAGACTTCCTAAGTTATTGCATTGAATGACACTATAACCTATTTGATTCATATTAATTCCGATGGACGAGGTTGTAATAGTAACGACTCCATTTATTGTATTACAATTTGTTTTGTTGTTGGTTAATCCGAGTAAATTGATTCCTGTTACCGATGCTCCTGTATTGAGTGTGATATTATTACGAATAATTCGACCGTTTTTCATCCAACGCATTTCTATACCTGTCCTAAAACTGGCATTATTTGGAATGATGATGTTATTGCCAAATATGGTGGCATCACTACCTGTTAAAGACATCACTAAACTTCCGGCAAGTGATGGTCCAGACACATAAATAGCTTTCTTATTTGGATTTACAACATTGTTCATGGTTAAGGTGTTGTCACGAATTTTCATTTTAGGAGAAGTACCACTGCCACTCCAATAAGCATAAATTCCGTACTCGCTAAACTGATTCAAGATAGATGAATCAACAATAATATTATTTCGAAGGTTTAAGGCCGCTTGATGTCGAATACATGTATACGTTGTTGATTGAAAATTGGCCTTATGAACTTCTACATTTGAATTATAATTTTTAATGCCATAATCACAATTCAAAAATTCTGTGGGAATTGGCAAACCAACAGTGCTGACATACAATAAATTATTATTACTAGGATGGCCATCATTGTAAATACCTGTGCCTCTAACAGCAAGTAAGCCAGTTGTATACTTTATTTTAATTTCTTCAAATTTATTGTTTGTCAAATTGGTAATTTGACAGCGATACAACACAACCCCACTATGTAGTTGATTAAAAGTATTGTATTGAATAGCCGTGGTAATCGGACTTGTATACTTTAGATAAATGCCTGCGAAACTATGTGCGCTAATGGTGTTTGATAATAGGCCTAAGGATGCATCATAGGTTGTGTTCGGATTCACAGGAGCTACTTCTGCTTTTAATGCACATAAAACTGGGCCTGAAAAATTGTTGTATTTTATCGTAACTGGAAAACCTGTTGCCACTGCTGTAACTTGACGTCTGAATATACCAATATAATTGTTTTTAAATTCTGAGTATTGAATTGTACTTGTACTGCAGCCGACCCTTAATTCTATTGCTAGTTTAGCATCTTGAAATTTATCTTGCATAGCATGAATAGCTCCCCCTGATTGAACATCAATTCCTTTCCATAGTTTCTCGCATCCAAAGAAAGAACATGCTGTTATGGTGAAACTCGCACCAGGCATCACAACAATTCGAGACTCGTCGAGCATTAATGCTGATACAGCAGACCAATTTGTATTTACATCAACGACGAGTGTAGATCCAGCATTAAAGGTGAGTACTTGTCCGGATATCAACGAGAATCCAAGACTGCTGATAGTAACTGTTCCTGAAATAACAGGATGAGTAAGTACCCTGCCTGTGGTATCACAAGGACAAGGTGCAGATTGCGCCTTTGCGTTTTGTAGAAAAAAGCAACAAATCAACATGGTAATTAAAATCTGTTTCATGGTAATATTTTTTAGTGATGAAAAAATGAATGAAATAATCTTACACAAAGTTGATACTTGAAATCTGAAATAAAACTCCTAGATGTAGTTGGGTGTTTAGGTTTATCTGTTCATTGTAGCCATCAGAGTAAACCCATTAAATTTAGATCCTAGGTTTAATGTTCTTATAATAATACGCAATTGCTTCTCCGAGAGATGAAATATGTAGCTTGGCGTAAATGCTTTTAATATGAAAATTTACAGTCGTGTATTTTATATCTAATTTACCTGCAATCATTTTATAGCTCAATCCTTCAGATAGCAGAAACAATACTTCATTCTCCTTAGCTGTTAAAATATTTTCCATTTTGTTTGGTGTAAAATACCCAATCAATTTCTTTGCTATGGTTGGATTTATAACAACGCCTCCGTGATATACTTCTTCAATGGCCTGAAGTATTTTGTTGGCAGAGTCATTCTTTAGTATGTATCCACTGGCTCCATTTTTGATACTAGTAAATATTTTGTCGCTATCGTCGTAAGCGGTTTGAATTAATACTTGAATACTGGGGAAGGTTGTTTTAATAATTCTAAGACCTTCTAATCCATCAACTTCAGGCATATTAATATCCATGAGTACAACCTCCGGATAGCATTCCTCCATTTCTTGCAATACATTGGCGCAATTAGGCGCTTCACCTACGCATATATAATTGTCACTTAATTCTAATAAAGCTTTCAAACTTTCTCTTCGCTGGCCACTGTCGTCAAAGATAAAAATACGTATCGGCATGCTGTAAATATAAAAATTAGTCAGTACTGTTTAGCCCCCTAAATTTAGTAGGAATTGTTATCGTGACCTTAGTACCGATGCCAATTTTAGTTTCTAGTGTATAAATGCCTTTCAATTCTTCTGTTCTTTTTTGAATATTCAGAACTCCATTGCCATGGGATTTTTGCACATCAAATCCGATTCCATTGTCTTTAATTATTATGTTGATTTCATCTTCTTCTATACTTGCCTTTATATTTAGCAAATTTGCCTTGCTGTGTTTGACAGCATTGTTGATGGCCTCTTTGACAATTAGAATAAGATTTTTCTTGATTTGAATATCGGTAATAAATTGATCAATATTTTCGTCAATGAAAAGAGTATATTTGATATTAGATTCATGTAAGATCTGATTTGTAAAGGTTTTTACTCGGTCACTAAAACTACCAAAAGCTTCCTTTTCATTTTTCATACTCCAGATAATATCAGAAATATTATTACTCAATTCTTTTGCCTGATTTTCGATGGTTGATAATAGTTTTCCGGCCCTATCAAAATTTTTCTTTACAATTAATTCTTTAGCAATATGACTATTTAGTTGCAAACTACTTAATGAAGAACCGATATCATCATGTAAGTCTGCAGTTAATTTTTGTCGTTGCTTTTCTAACATTGCTTGCTGTTGAAGTTGTAATTGAAATTTATCTCGTTGAATTCTCAATTTTCTTCGATTATAGAAGAAGAAGCTGATAGAGGCTATTGCAAGACTTATTAGTATCCAAAAGGAAATTAGCTTGTAGAAAGGTGTAGCAATATTAAATCTAAGTTTGAGTTGATGTTTGGAGACATTATTATTATTATCTACACAAACAATTGAAATGTCATGTTGTCCATTCGGTAATTGAATATTCAAACTATGTCCTTCTATCTTGGTCCATTTAGTTGAATTATCCATTTTGTATTTAAAATGGTTGAAATGGCCAGTAATATCAACCCCAGAGAATGTCAATAAAATGTTTCTTTCATGTTGTTCTAATTCGTAGTAGTTTGATAATTTCTTTTTTTGTTGGTTGATAGTAACTTCTACTAATCTTGGAATTATTTCTCTACTTTGACTAACATAGTTTGCAGGAATAATGGCGATACCATTTTCAGTTGCCGCATAAATAGAATCTTCAAATTTGACCATTTCGTTAATGATATTGCTAGGGATGCCGTCAAACGTGGTGACTCTATCAATTGTATAATTTGTATGAGAAGCTTTTGTTTGATAGCGAACTATATATATGCCCGCTTTGCTTGAAATCCAAACTGCACCTGGAAGGGACAAAAGATGAGTTATGTTTTGTGGTAAACCATCCGCTTGTGCTATTTTGAGTATTTGCTTTTCTTGCTGCAATAGTATAAGGTTACCTTTGTTTGTGCTGACCCACAGATAATTGGAATCATGGCTGCTAACTAACAGTTGAAGTTCTTGCTTTTCAAGATTTATATTTTGAATCTTTTTTATTGTATGATGTTTAATATTTTATCGCAATAGTCCTTCTCGGTTGATGAAGTACATTTCATTTTCATTCTTTTTGGCTATGGAATATATTCGATCATCTGCATTATTTTCATGAATAATCTTAAATGATTCTTCTTTTAAATTTAGAATTCCCAAACCCACGATGGATCCTGTAATAATAAGATTATCGTTAAATTGGATGGCTGTTTTAATAGAACTAGCATTCATTTTATGACCATGATCAATAGAAATGAAATTTTCATTAATAAATAGTCGATAATCGCCAACATACATCAATTTACGCATCCATGAAATTGAATTCGCGTTTTCTTCGAATTGATATTCAGTTTGTTGATTATTGCTCAATTCAAGAACATTGCCATTCAAACCACCGGTCATTATTATATTTTTGGCAGCCGCGATGCAAATGCAATTTTCATTTTTGTAGTTTTTAGGTAAGGATGGCTTTCGTATTACACCTCTGTTATAGAGAAGAACCCCTTTATCCATTGTTCCAATCCAAATATTGCCGTAGTTATCATTGTAAGATACTGCGGCATTTTTAACTTTTTCTAACGTTGTAATTTTTTTGAATGACTTCAAGTCATAACTTTCAATAATTCCTTTACTGTTTATTACATTCAGTTTATCGTTGCTACATTTAAAACTTAGTATTTCTTGGCCGGTGTGAATTTCTTTCTCTACAAGTTCATTCGTATTATTTTTATCAAATTGTAGAATAGAAACTAGTGGGTTATAATGGTTGAACGATAACAGTGTGTTTTTGTATATATAATAATTGTATTTACTTAGTTGAAAATGAATATTTCTATCAAATTTATTGTCTTTATACAAAGCAAAGTATCTATATCTTTTGGGTATAGAATCAAATTTAAACGAATGATTATTAAATACAATTGACATATTTGTATTTTTTAAGCTATAAAATAGCTGTTTGTTTTTGTATAAACTATAATAGCCATTCGCATGACTAAATGTAACTATATTCTTATCTACTCTTTTGATGAGTGTTGATGTTGAACTTAATTGAATTATAGAATCATCTATATGGACTTTCCGGAATATGCTTTCGATAGGATCGTAGTAACACGGTGCATTCTTAAAACAATTAGTCCAAATAACCCCATCGCTAGTTTGGGCAATTTGAATTACCTCATTACTTGATAATCCATCTTCTGTTGTGTAATTCTGAAAATATTTTCCATCAAATCGGCTAATTCCATTATCAGTTGCAAACCATAAGAATCCCTGATTATCTTGAAGAATATCATAGATGTGATTACTCGGCAGACCATTATTTGTTGTAAAATGATTAAGTAATGTATATTCTTGGGCCTGACAAATTATACCCGATAAAAACATATATATGAGGCAACTAAGATGAATAACAATTGTAGTACTTTTTTTTATAAGAATATAATTTTAAAGCAGCGATACTTAGTACTGAGATAAGATTTTTAAATTAACAAATCAAATTTAACACCTTAAGTGCTGTAGTTGAAAACTATTGTTACCTATTTTATTTATTTCATATGCTAATTTAGTATATTTATGCTAAATAACTATAGATCATATTTTATATTTGTTAAATGAAAAGTATTTACTGCCCAAAATGTAAAAGTGAAAACTATGTCAAAAGTGGTATAGTTAAAGGAAGACAACGATATCAGTGTAAGTCCTGTCGTTACTTTTTTACTGTGTTAAAAGAAGGAAAAAATATAGATCCTTATTATGTTGTGAAGGCAATTCAGCTTTATGTAGAAGGTGTAACGTTAAGAGAAATTGAAAGAATTTTAGGCGTTAGCCATGTATCTGTTATGAATTGGATTCGTCAATATCAAATAAAACGGCCAGAAAATTTAGAGTATCGGCCAACATATAAAGTCTTTACACATCCTGAATTAGTGGAGTTTATGGCGAATCGGGAAAACTTACATTCAAGCGGTTGTATCATCAATGAATTAGGAGATAAATTTATGATGATTAAATGGGAACGATTTAAAAAGAATTAAAGTAACTATACCAAATTACACAAGTATATATATCAATTTTAATTCTTAGAAATTGTGTAGACATTAGCAGTAGAATTTTAAACTAAAAAATACTGCAATGAGAAAACTTAAACTATTACTCGCCACTTTTTTACTTTCAACTCCCATATTGAAAGCACAAAATGTAGATCACAGTTACAAGCCACTGACATTGAAACTTGATGAGAAAGGAAGCAAATTTCTTCGAATTATTACTTGGCATCAAATGTGGATTTCAAATACCCAAAACAATCCTGGTACTACAGACATTAATGGCAAAGAGCAAAGCTCCTCTACAGACTTTGGAATACGTCGTTCACGTATTTTATTACAAGCTCAGATTTCACCGCGATTTATGATTGTAACACATTTTGGAATTAACAATCAAAGTTTTAGTAATGGAGGAAGCGCTGGTACATTGGGTACAGGTGCCTCAGGTACTGGACAAGGAGGTAAGCGGCCTCAATTGTATATGCATGATGCTTGGACTGAATATGCCATTGTTCCAGGCAAATTGCACTTAGGAGCGGGTTTACATTATTGGAATGGAGTTAGTAGAATGGCAAGTGCAAGTACCTTAAACTTTATGACACTAGATGCTCCCATACATAATTGGTTCAATATTGAAGCAACCGATCAATTTGCGAGACAATTGGGTGTGTATGCTAAAGGACAATTAGGAAAATTTGATTATCGTATAGCTCTCAACAAACCATTTGCCTTTGGTGTAAAAAATGATGCCTCAATTACTTCACCAATCGCTACCAATGTATTTACAGAATCATGGGCTTCTCAAGGATATTTCAATTACCAATTTTTCGATAAAGAAAGCAATGTGCTGCCCTTCTTTGTAGGAACTTATCTTGGAGCTAAAAAAGTATTGAATGTAGGAGCTGGTTATTATTATCATCCAAAAGCAACAGCGAGTCGTGCAACAATAACTGATTCAGTCACCACACATGATCAAAGCAATTTTGGTGCAGACATATATTTAGATATGCCGTTGAAAGGAACAAAGGGTATGGCCATCAATGTTTATTCGTCTTTTACATCACATAACTTCGGCCCCAAATATTTAAGAAATATTGGTATATTAAATCAACATCCTTCTACCTCTGCCGTATCAGCAACACCAGATGCAAGCTGGGCAGGCGGAGGAAATCTACAACCTACTATTGGTACAGGTTCTATTTGGTATACCCAAGCTGGAATATTATTACCTAAGCTATCTAACGGAACAGCTTTCATGCCTTACGCCACATATACTATGAAAAATTTCGAACGTATTGGTGCACCTTCAAGTCAAATTGATTTAGGTGTAAATTATTTCATCAACAATCATAATGCAAAAGTGACATTACAATATGGTACTCGACCTGTATACAAAGCGCCTTTAGCTGGAACAACTGAGCCTGTAAGAAATGGTAGCAAAGGAGAAATCATTTTACAAACACATATTTTCCTTTAATAGAAATCAATTTATAACAATTAAAAAAAATATTATGTCAACGCAAAAAAAAACATCCTTATTTACAGTCATTGGGGCTTCGTCGGTTGGGACTATGATCGAATGGTATGATTTCTATATTTTCGGTAGTTTGGCTACTATCATATCAACCAAATTTTTTCCGGCTGGCAATCCAACAGCAGCCTTCTTAAGTACACTGGCAACTTTTGCTGCTGGCTTTGTTGTTCGTCCTTTTGGTGCCTTATTTTTCGGTCGTTTAGGAGATCTTATCGGACGGAAATATACCTTCATGGTAACATTATTATTAATGGGCGGAGCCACCTTTTTAATTGGATGCGTGCCGAGCTATGAAACCATTGGTTTTATGGCACCTGTACTCGTACTTTTACTACGTTTATTACAAGGACTTGCCCTTGGTGGCGAATATGGGGGTGCTGCAACCTATGTGGCCGAACATGCACCAAGTGATCGTAGAGGATACTTTACATCCTGGATACAAACAACAGCAACCATTGGATTATTTGTATCCTTATTGGTCATCATGTTCACAAGAAATACTTTAGACAAATCTCAATTTGAAGAATGGGGATGGAGGGTTCCATTTTGGGTTTCCATATTAATGGTAGGTGTTTCTTATTTAATAAGAAGAAATATGCACGAATCGCCAGTTTTCGCGAAAGTAAAAGCTGAAGGAAAAGTTTCTACCAATCCTTTAAAAGAAAGCTTTGGAAACAAAATGAATTTCAAATTTGTACTACTTGCATTATTTGGTGTAGTGATGGGACAAGGTGTTGTTTGGTATACGGGTCAGTTTTATGCCATGAGTTTCTTAGAAAAAGTAATGAATATTGACAAAGAGATTGTTGATAATTTAATGTTTATCGCCTTAATCATGGGCACGCCTTTCTTTGTATTGTTTGGTTGGTTATCGGATAAAACGAGTCGTAAATGGATTATGATGGTTGGTATGCTTATAGCCATTTTAGCCTATCGTCCTATTTATGAAAAAATGTATCAAACCACGAATACAAAAAACAAAACTGAAATTGTAGAAAAGGGAACTTCTCTTGCAGAAATAAAAGCGAATAAAAAAGGAGATGGAATGGATTCAATCTATACGATTACTAAAGAATATACTGACGGTGCAAAATACAAAGAAGTTAAAACTATTACATTAGAAAATGGTGTTGCAAAAATTGGCGATGACGGCAAGCCAAAAGCAGAAACAAAGAAAACATTGCTCATTAATAACACCGATAAATGGTCATTAATTTGGCTTGTATTTATTCAAGTATTATTTGTAACCATGGTATATGGTCCTGTAGCGGCTTTCTTAGTTGAGTTATTCCCTGCTAAAATTCGTTACACCTCTATGAGTTTGCCTTATCACATTGGCAATGGGATCTTTGGAGGGCTACTTCCTGCTGTGGCTACCTTCTTAGCATTAAATGCAAAAAAAGCAAATGAAGTTGCTGAAGCGGCTGGCCTAGCAAAAGTGTATGATAAACCTTACCTTGAAGGCCTTTGGTATCCTATTGCTGTGGCAGGTGTTTGCTTCATCATTGGTGTTATTTATCTTAATGGCAAAGACAAGCAAATTGACGATTAATCTAATTTTAAAACATTCAAAAAAATATTAAATATGAATCAGATAAAAAAATTATTAGGCGTTGTATGGATAGTACTTGGAGCTTGGGCTGTATACTATTTATTTATTAATCAAGCCATGGATATGTGGAAAACAGGAGGTGAAAAATTAGTTCCTGCCATTATTTATACATTTGTATTGTGTCCTATCATTGCAGGGGGGTTATTTACTTTCGGCTACTATTGTTTAAAGGGCGAATATGATTTAAATGAATAAAAACTAATCTATAATAATAAAACTCTGGATTGATGAATAAATAATCGATCCAGCGTTTTATGTTTTGTTGTCTATTTTAGAATTACATTTAGGTTCAATTATGAAGTCGAACAAAAAAATTTATACTGTATTTCTAACTTTACTGTTCATTTTGTTATTCAACTTTCCATTTATTGGTATGGCCAATAAACTAGAAATATTTTTGGGTATCCCAGCCTTATATTTATATATATTTTTTAATTGGCTATTGAGTATTGTGTTACTATATTTTCTATCTAAGCAACTATTTAAATTGCCTAAAAAAAATGAGTAAACTATTATTACTTGCTGTGATAGTTGCTTATTTAGCGATGCTGTTTGCAATTGCCAACTTAGCTGAAAGACTAAAAAAGAAACACAAATCCATTCTGCCACCATCAATAACTTATGCATTATCAATCGCGGTATTTTGCACAGCTTGGACTTTTTTTGGAAGTATAGGCAATGCGGCAAAAACAGGCATTGGTTTTTTGCCTGTTTATCTTGGACCAACAATTTACATGCCCTTAATTGGGATTGTGCTTATCAAATTGATTCGCATTTGCAAAGCTCAACGTATTACAAGCATTGCAGATTTCATTTCAAGTAGATATGGTAAAAATATTACTTTGGGTATTATTGTTTCGATATTCTGCATCATTGGAATTATTCCTTACATCGCCATTCAATTAAAAGCCATAAGTGCTAGTGTAAACTTGTTGACAAGCTATGCAAATGTTCAACAAAACATTTTTACTGATTCTACTTTTTACGTTTCGATAGGTTTAGCCTTTTTTATTATCCTATATGGAATCCGAAATATTGATACAGCTGAGAGGCATACAGGAGTCGTGTCGGCTATTGCCTTTGAGTCTTTAGTAAAACTTACCGCATTTCTTGCAGTAGGTATCTTTGTAAGTTATTTCTTGTTTGATGGTGTGGGTGATATTTTTCTGCAAACATCAAGACTAGAAGAATTAAAAAGTCATTTTGTTTTTAATGAACAAATGAAGCCTTTTTCATGGTTTTTAATTTCTCTAGTATCAGCAATCGCTTTGATACTTTTACCTCGCCAATTTCAAGTGAGTGTTGTAGAAAACACCAACGAAAAACATGTCAATAAAGTGATGTGGTTGTTGCCATTATATTTATTTCTTATAAATCTTTTTGTATTGCCGATTGCTTTAGCTGGTTATATTTCCTTTCCGAAAGGCATAGATTTAGATATGTTAATATTATATCTTCCTTACACACATCACCAAAATGTCTTAACCTTGTTTGCCTTTATTGGCGGTTTTTCTGCCGCGACGGGAATGGTTATTGTAGAATTAATTGCGCTTACTACCATGATCAGTAATAACATTGCAGTGCCTATTTTATTATCATCAAAATATTTAAAAGATAAATCAAATTCAATAGGGAAAACCATTTTATTGAGTAGACGAATCGGTGTGATCTTTCTCATTTGCTTGGCCTATGTTTTTGAAAAATTCGTGGCAGAAAATTATTCTTTAGTATCTATTGGCTTAATTTCCTTTGTTGCAGTGGCTCAATTTGCACCCTCAATTTTATTTGGTATGTATTGGAAAGAAGCCAATAGAAAGGCTTCCTTAGTATCTATAATTATAGGATTTGGTATTTGGTACTTTACTCTAGTGCTTCCGTCCTTGAGTAATGGACACGATTATACTGCAAGTATTTTGCAAGATGGTTTATTTCACGTTTCTTTTTTAAAACCAACTTCATTATTTGGCATGCATGAGTTAGATGCAATCAGTCACGGCATTTTTTGGTCATTGCTATTGAACATTTGTTCCTTTGTAATCATTTCGTTGAACACTAAAGCAAGTGTAGAAGAGGAACATCAAGCTAATTTATTTATCAACGCAGATGCAGACAACCATCAATTAAAACAAGGATTGTGGCAAGGAATTACCTTATACAAAGATGTAAAAAAAATATTAAGTAATTTTATTGGTCTCGAAAGAACTAAACTTCTTTTAGAGGGTTATGCACATAGGCATTCTATTATTTTAGATAAAGAAAAAGAAGCCGATTATCGTATTGTTAGTTTTGCAGAAAGAATTTTGGGTGGCGTAATTGGTTCTGCTTCATCTCGGCTGATGATTAGCTCTGTGACTACAGATGAAAAAGTAAGCTTAGATGAGGTCCTGGATATTGTTAAAGAAAGTCAGCAGTTTATTGAATTAAATAAAGAGTTAAGAAGAAAATCAAATGAATTAGAAAAAGCTTCACTTGAACTAAGTAAGGCAAATGAACAGTTACTCAAAATGGATGAACTGAAGAATGAATTTTTATATACAGTTACCCATGAATTACGTACACCCTTAACATCCATTAGAGCCTTGTCGGAAATTGTATATGATAATCCAGAATTAGATGATACACAAAGACAAGATTATTTAGATATTATTATCAAAGAAACCGAAAAGTTAAGTCATTTAATTACACAAGTATTAAATCTTGAAAAATATGAAAGCGGTAGACAAAAAATTTATCCAACTTCATTTGATATGAAGCAACTTACGCAGGATGTAATTAAATCACTAGTTGCTTTGAGTGAAGAACGAGCTCTTCAGGTTGATTTGATTTGTCAAGATTCATCCATTTTAATTCATGCTGATAAAGACTTAATACGCCAGGTTGTTTATAACTTGCTTTCTAATGCAATTAAGTTTGCCCAATCAAAAATTGAAATATTTATTTTGCCTAGCCATGAAGATGTAGAAATTAAAATAAAAGACGATGGATACGGAGTTAATGAAACAACTAAAGATCTATTGTTTGATAAATTTTACCAAGCCAAACAAAGTCATTTACAGAAACCAGAAGGTAGTGGTCTTGGATTAGCCATTTGCAAAAAAATAATTGAATTGCATCATGGAAAAATTAGTGTAGAAAACTATAAAGGTATGGGTGCAAGTTTTAACTTTGTCCTTCCTAATATTCATTAAAAAAATTGTATGCCCTTAATCGATGAAACACAAAAGATCTTAGTAGTAGACGATGATCCATACATTTTAATGTCATTGGAATTTTTAATGAAAAAAAATGGATATAACGTTCTTGTTGCAAGAAATGGAACAGAAGCTATGCAAATTATAAAAGATTTTATTCCCGATATTGTTTTACTCGATATTATGATGCCTGATGTAAATGGATATGAAATTTGTAAGTATATTAAATCTTCAAAAAAATTATCTCATTGTAAAGTGGTTTTCTTAAGTGCCAAGTCGTCTGAAGCTGATATTAAAAAAGGTTATGACCTGGGTGCATCTTTATACATTTCTAAACCTTTTTCTACAAGAACTATAGTAAAACAATTGAAAGAGTTGGTTTAATTATGCAGATGAAGAACTTGAAATTATTGCTTGATTTTTGATTATATAAATCTGTACATACTTCATAGCAGAATTGGCTTAAAGCTTTATGTATCCTTAGAATAGATGAAGTATGCTAAATTGGTATAGAAAAGAGTTATTCCCCAATTCCTAGTTGTAATTTGTAGCAAATTTAATTTCATGATTTATCAAGATATGTATTTACAAAGTATCACCAATAGGGAGGTATTTTGGAAAAAGCAAGCTGAACAACTTGATTGGTTTCAAATGCCTAATCAGATATTGACAAATACTAAGACTAATTTTTATGAGTGGTACACAGATGGAATGACTAATATGTGTTACTTATGTTTGGATCATCAAATACAACAAGGAAGAGGAAATCAAACTGCGCTAATTTATGATAGCCCGGTTACAAACCAAATAAAAAAATACACTTATTCAGAGTTGCTTCTTCTTGTTTCAAAATTTGCAGGAGCGTTGAAAAACCTTGGCGTTCAACAAGGCGATACCGTCATTATATATATGCCCATGGTACCTGAAGCAGTCATTTCCATGTTAGCCTGTGCGCGAATTGGTGCTATCCATTCAGTTGTGTTTGGTGGTTTCGCTCCGCATGAATTGGCACTCCGTATCAACGATGCAAATCCAAAAGTAATTATTTCAGCATCATATGGCATTGAAGGTGTAAAACGCATTGATTATAAGCCCTTGGTGGATAGAGCTATTTTAGAAGCCCTTGAAAAACCGCAGCATAAAATCTTTTATCAACGTGAAACGAATTATGATTCATTAAATAATACGAATGAACATGATTTTTATGCTCTGCTTGAACAGGCTGACGAAATAAAGTATGTTTCTTTAAAAAGCACTCATCCATTATACATATTATATACAAGTGGTACAACAGGTACGCCCAAAGGCATTGTGCGTGACACTGGTGGTTATGCGACTGCGCTTACATATACCATGAAATCAATTTACAATATTGGTGCGATACCTGCTTTACGATTGCTTTAGACGAAACCGTTCTTTTGGAAAATGTAAACGAAATTCTGGCTGTCTTGGCTGAAGCTGCCCACAAACCGTTTACTCCATTCGCTTGCCAACATTGTGACAATCCGCCAATGAATATTCCGGCAGAATTAACGAGAAAATCT
>CAZSUF010000005.1:4149-4585 GCA_964609875.1 uncultured Bifidobacterium sp. | reverse complement strand
TGTTTTGGGCTGCGAGTGATGTTGGATGGGTAGTAGGACATTCGTATATTGTATATGGCCCGTTATTACATGGATGCACGACCGTTTTGTATGAAGGAAAACCTATTGGCACTCCAGATGCAGGAGCCTTTTGGAGAGTGATAGAGCAACATCGAGTTAAAACATTATTTACTGCACCTACAGCTATTCGTGCTATTAAAAAAGAAGATAGCGAAGGTGAATTAAAAAACAAATACGACCTTACTAGTTTACAAAGTGTTTTCCTTGCCGGTGAACGATGCGACCCAGCTACATTAGCGTGGCTACAAAATTTAATGCAAAAGCCCATCATCGATCATTGGTGGCAGACTGAAAGTGGCTGGCCAATGTTAGCCATTCCTATGGGAGTTGAACCTATGCCAGTAAAACCAGGCAGTGCAGGCGTCCCTGTTTGTGG
>CAZSUF010000005.1:0-4108 GCA_964609875.1 uncultured Bifidobacterium sp. | reverse complement strand
AATTTTTGATGAAGATGGTGTCATGAAAGAAAAAAACAGTGAAGGGAATGTTGTCATTAAATTACCCTTACCACCAGGATGCTTGCCCACTCTTTGGAAAGATGATGCGCGTTTTGAAAAAGAATATTTGTCTACATACCAAGGTTATTATCTGACTGGAGACGGAGGTTATATAGATGAAGATGGCTATTGTTTCATCATGGGTCGAATAGATGATGTGATTAATGTAAGTGGTCATAGACTTAGTACTGGAGAAATGGAAGAAATTGTCGCTTACCATCATTCTATTGCAGAGTGCGCCGTCGTGGGGATTAAAGATTCACTTAGGGGCCAACGACCCATTGCCTTTGTGGTGTTGAAAGATAGTGCTCATGAAAGCGCTCCATTTATTGAACAAGAAATTATCGAACTTATTCGAGACAAAATCGGTGCGATTGCTTACTTGAAAAATGTATACATACTTAAAAGATTGCCCAAAACTCGAAGTGGAAAAATATTACGAAAAACGATTCGCAGTATTGTCGATAATATTCCCTACTCGGTTCCTTCTACTATTGATGATGTGACAGTTTTAGATGAAATTAAAGTATTATTTGATTGACACGCCAAGGTTTATGGCATTAACAATAGTCATCAATAAACAAATGATTAAAATAGTTCTTTATAAAATACAATTATCAAATACACTCAATTCATAAAATATTCGATTTTACAAACTTAATTGAGCACTTAGATACTCTCTATTTAATCGAGCAATATTTGATATAGAAATTTCTTTTGGGCATTCTGCTTCACAAGCACCTGTATTTGTACAAGCTCCAAATCCTTCCTTATCCATTTGTGCGACCATATTAAGTACGCGTGTTTTTCTTTCAGGTTGACCTTGTGGCAATAATGCATATTGAGAAACTTTGGCTGAAGTAAATAACATAGCACTAGAATTTTTGCATGCGGCTACACAAGCGCCACAGCCAATACACATAGCTGCATCAAAGGAAGCATCAGCCAAATCTTTATTAATCGGTAAGGCATTTCCGTCTTGAGCATTTCCGGTATTTACACTCACGTATCCGCCAGCTTGTTGTTTTCTGTCTAAAGCACTTCTATCTACTGTCAAATCTTTCAACACGGGGAAAGCTGCTGCTCTCCAAGGTCCAACAGTAATGGTTTCTCCATCTTTGAAGGCCCGCATATGCAATTGGCAAGTCGTAGTTCCATCCCAAGGTCCGTGTGCACGACCATTAATATGCATACTACACATTCCACAAATACCTTCACGACAATCATGGTCAAAGGCAATGGGTTCTTGACCTTCATTGATCAATTTTTCATTCACTACATCAAACATTTCTAGAAATGACATTTCTGTAGAGATGTTGTCTGCTTTGTATGTTTCAAATTTGCCTGCTGACTTTGAGTTAGCTTGACGCCATACTTTAAGGTTTAAGTTTATTGTGCTATGTTCCATGTTGAACTTATTTTTTTATTATTAATTTAATATGTCTGTTATTCTTGAATTTTTTATTTCAAGATTACTATTTAGTTTTTTATATAATGATTTATAACTTTTTTCTGTTATAAAAGGTGTTTTTACTCTTGTAGAAACTATTCTAGCTACAATAGGAAAAGTTTCTAAATTCATTTTTAATAAATTTAAAGTAGAGTCTATTTGTTTAATTGCTTTTAAAATATTTGAACCTTTTAACTCAACTAAAATTGCCAATTTTTTTTGCTGTTCATTACAAACAAATAAATAATCGCATTTTTCGTCTTTAGTGTAACTTTTCAAAAGACAATCATCAACAATATATTTAGCAACTTTTCTTTTTGAATTATTTAGTAAAACATAATTTGTTTTTTCACCATACTCAGAAAATGTACTGACGTTATTTTCAGTACACGGTTCTTTACAAATACAATTATGATTACTAAAGTTCATGTTTCTTAAAATTGTGTTCGATATTCATTAATTCATCAAATTGCTCGCTTAACACATTTGATACTTCATCTATTTTTTCAGCTTTTATCATTCCTTCTTCTCTATCCATGATGTCTTCACATGTACCATCAACTAACATCATATAAGCGCTTACATCATCAGGATTCAACCAATATCTTTCTTCAATAATTTCACATACGGTTTCTTTATGATTTTTTCCAACAGTAAAAGCATACATTAAGTTATTTAACGATGTTAAAATGTATGGGGAATGGGTTGTCAGTAGTGTTTTATTACTTGTCTGAAAATAATTAGCTTCAATTATTTTTTTTACCGTTTCATTTTGAACATTTGGAAAACTATTCATTTCTAATTCTTCAATTGAAAGTAAAAATCTATCATTTCCACTAATTGTTTTTACTGTTAATAGATGATGTAGATATAAAAAAACAGGCATTAAAGTTTGTACACCACTAGAAGATTCTTTTATATCTATATTAAGGTCAGAATTATTTAATACAACCTTTATTTTACCATTAATGAATTTGTATTTAATTCCTAAAATTTCTGAAAAATCAACTTCAGAATAATCAGTACTTATTCGGTTTATTAACTGTGCATATTTATTAAAATATTCTGGTAGTACGATATCTAATTGATTTAATGCAAAAATGTTATCAAAAACTGTTGAAATAAACATTCTTTCTGCTGGTATATAAACACTATTTGAATGATGCAAATCAGAAATAGGATCTTGGTTCAAATAATGATAGAATGCTTTAGCATCCTTTAAAAAATTATAAGTAAACTTCCCAATTGATTCAATTTCATAAGAAATATAAGTATCAATATTTAAGTATCTTGTTAAACCATTTTTATTTATTCTAGCTAGAAATAATAAAGTTCTATCATGCTTTTTGTCATTTGAACTAATTATATCTAATTCAATTTCTTGCTCTTCAAATTCTATGGCTGTAGAATAAATTATGTGCAACAACTTCGCTACCGTGCTCTTCCCCGTTCCTTGATTACCTATCAATACATTCACCTTACCCAATTCGAGTTTTACTTCCTTAATAGGACCAAAATTCTTTATGTGTAAAGTTTCTTTCAATGAATTTTTAAATTATTTATAATTTCTTTGACTAGGATGTATCACATCATACACTAAATCTTCCTTATGCAATTCCCATTGATAGTTGCCTTTGTTTTCCCAACAAGAAACATACATAAATTTATCATCATGACGTAAGGCTTCTCCTTCTTCTGTTTGGTGTTCTTCACGGAAATGACCACCACAACTTTCTTCTCTGTTTAAAGCATCCATACACATCAATTCGCCTAATTCAAGAAAATCTGCAACACGACCTGCTTTGTCTAACTCAGGATTTAAGCTATCGGCTGTTCCAGGCACTCGAACATCTTTCCAAAATTCTTCTCGTAATGCTCTAATATCTGCGATTGCTTGTTTTAATCCTTTTTCATTTCGTGCCATACCACATTCATTCCACATGATTAAGCCTAATTTCTTGTGGAAATAATCTACTGATTTTGTTCCTTTCGAATTCATGAAATGTGCAATTCTTTCTTTCACCGCTTTTTCTGCTTCGTCAAATGCAGCTTGGTTTGTATTTATTTTAGGTGTTGAAATTTCGTCGGCTAAATAATTACCTATTGTGTAAGGAATTACAAAATATCCATCTGCTAAACCTTGCATTAAAGCACTTGCTCCAAGTCTATTGGCACCATGATCACTAAAATTAGCTTCACCCAAAGCGTATAAGCCAGGCACATTTGTCATTAATTCATAATCTACCCAAAGTCCACCCATGGTGTAATGAACAGCAGGGTAAATTCTCATCGGCACTTCATATGGATCTTCACCCGTTATTTTAGCATACATTTCAAACAAATTGCCATATTTTTCCTTCACAACTTGCTTACCCATACGAATGATTTCTTCTTTCGTAGCATTGGGTTTACCGGTTTTAATCGCTTCTGTTTTTCCGTATCGTTCAATGGCAGCTGCAAAATCTAAATACACCGCCATTTTACTTGTTCCAACACCATAGCCAGCATCACAACGTTCTTTGGCTGCTCGTGAAGCCACATCTCGAGGTACCAAATTACCAAATGCTGGGTAACGACGTTCTAAATAATAATCTCTTT
>CAZSUF010000004.1:32917-36979 GCA_964609875.1 uncultured Bifidobacterium sp. | reverse complement strand
AATTCGCCTTTAGAGTATACGAGGTCGTTTATCGAAAATAAATCTTTAATCCTCACCACCACCAATGGCACTCGATTATTACATATGTGCCACGATGCTTCAGAAATTATTTCAGGTTCATTTTTAAATTTGAGTTCAGTTTGCAATTATTTACTTACTCAAAACAAACCTGTTTTATTAGCCTGCGCCTCTTGGAAAAACCGTTTTAATTTAGAAGATGCTTTATTTGCAGGCGCCGTGTACGATCGTATTGGCGCGCAATTTGAGATGAATTGTGATAGCACCCGAGCCGCCAAAGCTTTATATACTCAAGCTAAATCTGATTTATACAGCTTCATTCAAGATAGCTCGCACTTTATTCGCTTATCAAAATTCGGATTACAATACGATATGGAATATTGTTGCATGGTAGACAAGCACGATGTCTTAGTGAAATACGATGGCGAAAAATTACTGGCAACGCCTAATTAATTTAAAACATTTTTGGGGCAATGATCAGCCTACTTCACACAAACTTTGTAGCTGGCTATTCGCTGCAATGTCCTTCGCAAAGCCTCAGGCCGATTTCCGCTACTATCCAGTTGCCTTTGTATCTTGCGTTTGCTATATTGTTAATGATGAAATTTTTTATTTGATGTTTACTACCTTTCATAATGTAATTTAATTGTACCGTGTATAATCCAAAACTTGGAAATGATTAAAAAGAATATGAAACGTGATACACTCTCTATGTTTGAAGTGCCACTATGGTATGATTTCGCGTATAATGTACTAACTCTTTCTCAGTCAGAAGTAAATGAAAGATATAAGGGCAAACTAAATTTTATTCAATGATGAAGAAAAGTTGTTTAATACTAAGTTTCATCTTTCTTTACACTTTATCCTTCACACAAGATAAGAGAGGGAATATTTGGATTTGGGGTGGCGGAGCCATGACTGCAGAATTCTCTGATACCTCAAGACCTATTACAGGGCAATTATTTCCATCAAATACTATCCCTAATTCTCCGTTTATGTTTACCAATGGCCAAAGCAATATTTGCGATAGTGCATCTGGTAAATTACTTTTCATGTGCAATGGAATGATTCTTTATGACACCATTGGTAATATTATTGAAAATGGAGATAGTCTGCACCCAATTAAATATTATACGCTCAATTCAATTCCTACAGTGCCAACGCCACAAGGCTCTCTAATAATACCTAAAGGCCATAATGCTTTATACTATTTATTTATACCTACCATGACAGATAGTGCTTATACTACAAATGTTGTTTGGAATTCCTTAAAAGCTCCTTATGATCTGTTTCAATACCATATCGTTGATATGAATGCAAATAATGGGCTTGGAAAAGTAATTCAAAAAAATATTCCATTGCTAACAAACGTAGAAATGTCCAAAGTAGGAATGATGGCTTGTAGACATGCGAATGGCGTTGATTGGTGGTTGCTTAAACAAGCAAGTGATACAAATTTGGTTTATACATTTCTAGTTACAAAAGATACAGTAGTATTAAATAATATCCAAGGTTTTGGAGGACATAGGTTTGGCTATTACGATCTAGCAGGCCAAAGTTGTTTTAGTGCAGATGGCAGCAAATATGCATTTGGCATGGGTGGTGTTTACGGAAATAAAGGCAAAATTATGATTGCTGATTTTGATAGATGTCTAGGTTTACTTTCTAATCCAACTTATATCAAAGCTCCTATAGATTCAACCACACATATTTATTTAGATACCGCAGGAAAGAGAGACTCATTGATAACAGGGGTTTGCTTTTCACCGAATGGTCGTTTTCTTTATTTAGCTAAAAATTGGAATATCTACCAATACGATCTAACTGAAGCCGATACAAATTTACAATGGTATAGAGTTCAACATGGGCCAGATACAAGTGTAATTCAATATGCAGGATTTGGGCAACTACAAACAGGAATAGATGGCAGAATATATATCGGTAAAAGAGGAGGGACAGGAAATCAAAATAGTGTAATTGACAAACCTAATCTAAAAGGAAGCGCTTGTGAATTTTGCAGAAGGTGCTTGCGTGATTTTAGCAATAGCGGCTATGGTAGTTCATCACCACCTAATATGGCCTGATTATAATTTAGGCCCTTTACAACCTTGCTGGCCTTTAGGGGTTTCAGGTGTTTTAAAAGAATTTCCAAAACTAAGTTGCTATCCAAATCCTGCTTCTACATCACTTACTATTGAGCTCGTCACTGCGAGGAATGAAGCAGTCCCAATTGAGATGTATAATATGGTGGGTGAGTTGTTACTTAAAACTCAGATTCAATCACAAACTAAAGTACAAATCAATATCAGTTCTTTGCCTAAAGGTTTGTATGTAATTCGGTGTGAGGGTATCAGTCAGAAGGTGGTGGTGGAATAATGCAAGTTGTTTGTCTGAATCACTGAATAAAAATACAACAGGCTAGGCACTGATGAAGAAGATTACACAGATGACATGGATTTGGATTGATGGTTTGTGGAGACACAAACCATGGGTTAAATCACCGACGATGAAGATTACACAGATAAAAAGGATTTTTAATCAAGCACATTGATAATAGGAGTCAAACGAAGAAGTCAGTGTGAATCCTTTCATCTTCATCATCTGTGATTCAGATCTCATGATGGTTTGCGGACACATATCATTTCACTCATCAAAACTGACTGCTCAATTTCTTAAATGATGCCGCAGCCCCGATAGTCGTGAAAATCCCATCTCGTTCTTCAAAACGAGATGGATTGGAACAATAGCGGGAAAAGCTGCCCAAATCTTACTCTTCTTCTTTGGGAATATGCAAATTTCGAAATACCTCTTCGATTTTTTGTGCTTGCTCTATGGTGTCATCTAAAAAGTAACTTAATACGGGAATTTTTCTGACTTGATTTTTAATTCGAGCAGCCAACAATTTGCGCAAATGCCAATCTAATTCTTTAATATGTTTGAGCATTTTTTCAGGCTCGGGAATCTGAAAAAAACTTAAATAAAAACGCGCTTCAAGCAGATCAGGCGTGACTTTCACATCGGTAATTGAAATCATGCCTCCATGCAAAATATTCAATCCTTCTCGTTGAAAAATATCACTCATTTCTTGTTGCAATAAGTTGCCGATTTGTTTTTGTCGTTTAGTTTCTTCCATCTCATCAATTAAAGTGTAAATTTACGGTTTAAATCCTGAATGAAAGCAATCAGCAGTCTTTTACCTTATTTACGTGGCAAATGGAGTTATATTCTTACCTACGCCTTATCTAATTTATTGTCTGTTATTTTTTCTACTTTTTCTATGGCCATGATTATTCCTTTTTTGAATATGCTGTTCGAAAAGGATATGTATGTGGCCACTAACCCTGGTTTAACTTGGAGTAAAGAAGGCATAGCGGCTTATTTTAAATTTTTACTTTCTGATTTTATTGCGTCTCACGACAATAACAAGGCTTATGGATTGGTCTTTATTTGTGTGATTTTAATTGTATCTACTTTCTTTAAAAACTTATTTTTATATGTCGCCAAATACATATTGAATCCATTGCGCAATGGGGTTTTGCTGAATATTCGTCGCGATTTGTATCAAAAGATTTTGTCATTGCCTGTAGGCTTTTTTACCAACGAACGAAAAGGTGATATCATGTCGCGCATGACCAATGATGTCACCTTAATCGAAGTCTCTATCGTAGGTGTGATGGAACTTCTTTTTAGCACGCCGATTACGGTGATTTTTTATTTTACCATCCTCCTTTATTTGAGTCCTAAATTGTTTTTATTCTTACTTGTTTTGTTACCTATCGCTGGGCTGATCATTGGTCGCATTAGTAAAACCTTAAAACGAAGTAGTAAGCAAACACAAGAAAAATTAGGGAATCTTTTATCCATCATCGAAGAAACTTTGGGCGGTTTAAGAATCATCAAAGCTTTTCGTGCCGAAGGAAATCGTAGTCAAGCATTCGAACATGAAAACCAACAAATTTTTGCTTTAAATAATCATATTGCTTCGCGCAGAGAAATGGCCTCGCCGATGTCTGAATTTTTGGGTATTTTGATTTTAAGTACCAT
>CAZSUF010000004.1:29993-32817 GCA_964609875.1 uncultured Bifidobacterium sp. | reverse complement strand
TTTTCGTATGAAGGTCATGAAATACTGAAGGACATCAATTTGACCATTCGTAAAGGACAAACATTAGCCATCGTTGGCGCCTCGGGTGCAGGGAAAAGTACTTTGGTAGATTTGATTCCGAGATTTCATGATGTGCAAACTGGAGAAATACTGATTGATGGGAAGCCAATTCAATCCATCAAAATAGAAGATCTTAGAAGTCTGATGGGTATTGTATCTCAGGACCCAGTCCTTTTTAATGACACACTAAGAAACAATATTGCTTTGGGGGGAAATACTGAAAATATAACGGCTATTGAAGAAGCTGCTAAGGTGGCCAATGCCCATGAATTTGTAGTGCAAAAAGAAGGTGGCTACGAGGGACTTGCAGGAGACCGAGGCACAAAATTAAGCGGAGGCGAGAAACAAAGATTGACCATAGCCAGGGCCATTTATAAAAATCCCCCTATATTGATTTTAGACGAAGCTACTTCGTCGCTTGATACTGTGAGCGAACGTATGGTGCAAGATGCTATTAATAAACTGATGCAACATAGAACCTCCATAGTGATAGCCCATCGTTTAAGTACTGTGCAAAATGCGGATGAGATTATCGTACTAGACAAGGGGGAAATTGTGGAAAGAGGCACACATAGCGCTTTGATTGCCTTAAATGGTAGATACAAAAGGTTGGTAGATATGCAGCAGGTGTTGCATTAAAATGGTCGAATCATAAAATTTCGTTTTAATATTAATGAATGAGACTTATATTTGATCTTCTAAAAAGACATGTTATGAAATTCTTTCTTGCCATTAGTGCTATCCTTGTATTATTTACATCATGCAGTAAAGATTTCACTTGCGTCTGCACCTTTCCAAATAATGCTTCTAAAGATTTTGAAGTAACCTTAGAGAAGATGAAAAAGAATGATGCGAAAGTGACTTGTGATGACTACAGTACTTTTGTTGGCAATTGCGCCTTGAAATAGTCGTTTAATTATCATTACTGCATTGGCTCGATTTTGGGTAAAATAAGGTCTGTAGCAGATTCCTGAAGTCTATTTTATTCGTTTGTATTATATTCTATCATAGCGTTGATTTAGGACTTTTGTACAAATAGTTGTAGATAAATCTGACAATTGAAATTATCCATGTATTTTTGATTGAGTTAATCTTTTCAAACTATGCGATCTTGAAGAAATTCATCTTTATACAACTTATAATTTTAATTAGTTGGGCCCCACAAAACTTACTTGCTCAACAAACTAGTTACGTTCTTCAAAAACATTTAAATAGCGAAAATGGATTGCCTCAAAACTCTATAAAAGATATTGCCTTTAGCGAATCTGGTTTCATGTGGCTAGCTACCGAAGACGGTCTTGTGCGTTTTGACGGGAAAAATTGCAAGGTATTTAATACTCAAAATTCGGGGTTAAAAAAAAACAGGATAGCGCAACTTGTGCAAACCGATTCAAAAGAACTTGCGTGCATCACAGATGATAATCGCTTGTATCAAATTGTAGAATCTACAGTTAAAACCCAACTCATTCAAATTGCTCAATTAAAGGAGCTGGGATCGGTGAAGTATAATTTATTTAAGCCAACAACGCTCAATCAATTTATCAAAATTTATCAAAATCTACCTGATACATTGATTAATAAGCGAAGTCAATTTCATTGCTTCGTGCTTAAAGGTCAACATGCCATCGTTCAAAAATGTGCAGAAGGATTAATGGTGATGGACACTTCTTTACATTTCATAAAGAAAATAAAAATTGAAAAGGTTTGGGATAAATCCATTTTTGTAGTCCAGGATGCTTTATACATGTATGATAATGTAAATAAATTTTGTCTAATTAATTTAATACATGGCACCTGCACTAAGTTGCAAACCATTTTTCAAAATAAGGATACTACAATTTCATCTTCTTATAAAAACAATGACGAAAGGTTAATTTGGGATAACAAAATGGAGCAACCCTTTTTTATTAAAAACAACAATTTGTATGAAGTTACAATACAGCACGATCAGGTAATACTTGCCAAAAGAGTACAAAATTTACCTGCTTATTTAATAAAAAAAATTTCTTACACAAAAGACCATAAATTTTTAATTGTTGGCAGTAATTCTAATGGATGTTATATATATCACCAAAATGAATTTAGTACGTTTATGTCAAACGAACCAGACAATACCTTTTATGCACAAATTTCTGTTCCAGGAAGCAATTCTATCATCAGTGGATCTCCTATTCAAGCATTTTCTATAGATGGTAAAAGCAAGAAGATCATACATGAATTTCTTTCAAAATTCACCTATTACTATCATCAACCCAATCATTCATTTTGGTATACAAAAGGGGGCTATTTAAAGCATTATATTGTAAATGAATGGGATAAAATACTACCAATTGACTCAAATTCAGAAGTTCGAAATGGGATACATGTGATTGCACCACGTGATAAAAATTCTATGTATATATGTGGGACAGAGTATTTTTATTATTACAAAATTGATAGTGGCTTAAAAAAACTTGGGGCATTTAATTTTTCCCAAAAAAAACATCAAGCCTATTGTGTTTTATCAGACGGAGACTCTTTAGTTTGGATAGGTACTGATGAAGGCATTTATAAATTCGACAAGAAAAATCAGCAATTTTCACTCGCATGTTTGGACGGTGTTATTGTGAGAGCTCTGTTCAAAACAAAATCTGGACATATTCTTGCTGGCACCTATGGTAATGGAATTTATGCCCTCATTGAAAACAGGCCCTTAAACCTTCCATTGGATCGATATGAGAATTTAAAAAGTACCCACAATTTTTTAGAAGACCAAAGTGGTTTT
>CAZSUF010000004.1:2621-29983 GCA_964609875.1 uncultured Bifidobacterium sp. | reverse complement strand
AGTCTGTAGTCAATTCAATTTTTAAAGACAGCCGTGGTTTTGTTTGGATGAGTAGCAACAATGGATTATACAAACTGTCTTCAACAGCCATCGACAATTTCATTAAAAACCCAAGCCGTGGACGTTTTTACTATTATCGATATAGTCAATTGAATGGATTAATTACCAATGAATTTAATGGGGGCGGATTTCCTAGTGCTATAGAAGTTAATCAAGATACATGGTCATTTTCTAGTATGCAGGGGCTAGTAGTTTTTAAGCCAGACAGTATTTCTTCGTATTTTAATAATGACAGTATTTACCTTGATAAAATTTATATTGATGATAAACTTCAAACTGCTTTAACAGATCATACAATTGAACTCCCCAATCATCAATTTAAACTAAGTGTGTATGTTTGCTCTCCAAATTGGAGCGACGAGGCTAATTTACAAATAGAATATAAAATTACGAATAGCGGTTCTGATAGCCTTTGGACACCTTTAAAAAATGCTCAAGATCCAATTGTTTTGCAAAATTTAAGTGGAGGATCTCATGAACTTATTATTCGCAAAAAAACAGGTCAAAATAATGAATCTTTCACAACAAATAAATTTGTAGTTCATGTGCCTTTGCTTTTGCGTGAACATAAACTTTTTTGGCCTTTTGTAATTTTATTGGGAATATTTAGCATACTTGGCATTAGTCGTTTATCCAATTATTGGGTAACAGAAAAAAAGAAGAGACTAGAAAAATTAGTGAACAAGAAAACAAGCGAATTAAATGAAGCCGTGCAATTGCTTGAAATTAAGAATACTGAAATTAAACTTTCGGAGGATAGATTATTAAAAGAAAATGAATTAAAAAGCACCTTGCTCTTTTTATTATCTCATGATATTGCAACTCCCTTGAGGTTTATAAATATGTTTTTAGGCGAACATACTACCTCTGACCAACCTACTCCACTTTCAGTTTCTGAATTGATTGATCTTAAAATTTCAACCAACAACTTAGAAAATTTACTGGATAATATCGTTACTTGGATAAAACAAACTCATGAAAAAAACTCAGAGCCAATTATCACATCCATTAACTTAAAGACATTAATTGATGATAAAATTGCATTATTTGAGTTGATTTCTAAAAAGAAACAAAACATGATTCATAACCTTGTAATGCCAAACACTCAAATAGATACTGATGAATTTATTCTTTCTATGGCTATACAAAATTTGTTGGGAAATGCTATTAACTATACTCAAGGAGGTGTAATAAATATTCAATATACAGAAACTAATGAAAATATGGAGATATCCATAAAGGATACAGGTACTGGAGTCTCAACCCTTTTAAATCCTGAATCCACCCATGTCGAAAACAAACATGCCTTAGTAGGGTATGGAATTGGATTAAAAATTACTGGAGAACTATTAAAGCTAGTGAATGGGAAGATAACTTTAATTCCAAATTCTGACGGCCCGGGAACTACGGCCTTCATTTATTTATTGAAAACAAAAACTATTTTGTAATATTGAACTTTGTTTCGAAGTAACAATATGAATTCTAGTCAAATATTAATCGCCGAAGATCATCCTTTAATAGTTAGAGGGATTACGCATATCTTAAATCTGCTAACTAAGGAGCATGAAATTGTTGTCACTGATAATGGGAAAGACTTTCTTGATCTTGCGACAAAAAACCAACCAAAATATTGTATTGTTGACTTACATCTTACTGATGGTTTATCCTTAGCAAAAGTAGAAGCTGTATTGAAAATGCTTCCTGAATGTCATGTTATGATCTATACTTCATTTCCTGGCCCAGTATATGCCAAAAGATTATTTCGACTTGGGATTCATGGTTTTTTAAATAAAATGGCGAAAGAAAGTGAATTAAAAAGCGCTTTATCTAAATTCTTAGCAGATGACTTTTATGTAAGTCAAGACTTTTTGCCTCAAATATTCAACAAGCAAAAAACTTTTGATATTAAGAAGATTAATCCTTTTGAATTTCTTTCTTCTAAAGAACTTTCTTTAATTGAATACTTAAGACAAGGCATGCAAATAAAAGATATAGCAGAACAGATGGACATCAAGCCCAATACGGCAGCAACCTATAAAAAAAGAGCCTTTGAAAAACTTGATATTGAAAATGTGGTTCAATTAAATCATTTATACCAACAATATGAAGATCAAATATCAACAGATATAGATGATAACATTACCGATGAATTACAAAGCTGATTTAATAGACAAATCACGGAATTAGAGACAGCTCTGATAAACGTCGAAAATGAATCTTAGACTCAGCTTAGCTAATACGATTCATGCATGTGCAAACTAATTTGATCTTCAATTATGCAGAATCGAGATATAAGTTAGTTCATTCAAACATTAATTTTAATGAACCTCTTGGCATTATATTGTTTGAAACAAACTACACTAGTTTATACTTTTGATACAATTTATTCATAAAAAAAATCCCGCTTCGATTGAAACGGGATTTGAGATATTTCTATTATTTATTACTTGCTGAATTGGGGAATTAAGCTTTCGGCTAAGTCAACCATTTTCTTGATTCCTTCATCAGGTAAATTTCCTTTTTTGATTTCAGCTAATACATCTGGCAATCTTGAATCCATTTCCAATAAAAACGCTTCTTCAAATTGCTTCATGAATTTTACCGGAACTTTATTCAATAAACCATTAGTACCTAAATACACAATAGCTACTTGTTTTTCTACTGCAAAAGGCTGAAACTGTCCTTGCTTCAAAATTTCTACGTTTCGAGCACCCTTATCCAATACTGATTTTGTGGCTGCATCTAAATCTCCTCCGAATTTAGAGAAAGCTTCCATCTCACGGTAAAGAGCTTGATCTAATTTTAGGGTACCTGCTACTTTCTTCATTGATTTAATCTGAGCACTTCCTCCTACACGACTAACAGAAATACCCACATTAATAGCTGGACGAATACCTGCATTAAATAAGTTTGATTCAAGGAAGATTTGTCCATCCGTAATAGAGATTACATTTGTAGGAATATAAGCAGATACGTCACCAGCTTGAGTTTCAATAATTGGCAAGGCTGTTAATGAACCTCCACCTTTTACTAAATGTTTAATTGATTCTGGAAGATCATTCATGCGCTTAGCGATATCATCTTTTCCTACAACTTTAGCTGCACGCTCTAACAAACGACTATGTAAGTAGAATACATCACCTGGATAGGCTTCACGTCCTGGAGGACGACGAAGTAATAACGATACCTCACGATAAGCCACGGCTTGTTTACTCAAATCATCAAACACAATTAATGCCGGACGACCGGTATCACGGAAAAACTCTCCAATCGCTGCTCCAGCAAATGGAGCATAGAATTGCAAAGGTGCAGGGTCAGCAGCAGAAGCCGCTACTATGATTGTATAATCCATGGCTCCATTATCTTGTAATGTTTTCATTACTTGAGCAATGGTTGACGCTTTTTGTCCGATAGCCACATATATACAATAAACTGGTTTTCCAGCTTTATAAAACTCTTTTTGGTTAATGATGGTATCAATACAAATAGCTGATTTTCCTGTTTGACGATCACCGATCACTAATTCACGTTGTCCACGTCCAATAGGAGCTTTACGCTCGATCGGCATTTCATACAATTCACCTTGTAAAGGACCTTTCCCATCAATAGGTTCTCCTAAAGTATTAATTACACGACCAACCATACCTTCTCCAACTTTAATTGAAGCGATACGGCCAGTTCTTTTAACTTTATTTCCTTCTTTGATGCCCTTACTTTCACCCATTAATACCACACCCACATTATCTTCTTCTAAATTAAGTGCAATCGCTTGAACACCTGTTTCAAATTCTACAAGTTCTCCTGAACTTACACCATTCAATCCATATATACGAGCAATACCATCTCCAACTTGGAGCACAGTTCCTACTTCTTCAAGCTCAGCACTCGAATTGAACCATAATTTTAAATTTTATTTTTGAGAGTTGACTTTATTATTATTTATCTAATATTTGGAATATACATGTTTTCTAGGAATTGTTTGCGGATATCCTTTAGATCTCTTTGAATGCTTGCATCAAATAAATTATTATTAGATTCAAGTACAAAACCTCCGATTAAGTCAGGATTAACATGCGTATGAAGATCTACAGTTAATCCTTGAAATTGTTGTTGAATTTTAGAAAGTAAAGATTGTTTAGCTTGATCGTCCAAAATTTCTGCAGTGGTTAAATCAACATCTACTATATTACTTACCTTTTTATATAATGTTACAAAAGAACTGATAATCTCAGGCAGAAAAAATTCTCTCCCTTTTTGAACAATCAGATTGATATAACTATGGGTGATTGGCTCAACTTTATCTTTAAACATTTCTGAAAGAATGGCCAATTTACGATCTGCCTTTACAATGGGGCTTTTCATCAAGGATACAAATTCTGTGCTATCCTGACATACACCATGCAAACTCAGCATATCTTGATAAATAGGCTGTAATTTATTTTGCTCAACAGCAAAATCAAGTAATGATTTTGCATATCTGGCGGCTAATCTTGGATTTTGCATAAGCTACAAATTTTTCGAAAGCCTCCTTGACTTTCGATCACTGTTTAATTTAATTTAATTTCTCCTGCTAACTTACTAATATAAGCTTCTTGCTCACTTTTATTACTCATTTCTTTTCGTAATACCTTTTCTGCCACTTCAATGACCAAAGAGCCAATTTGATTTTTAACATCAATCATAGCCGCATTCTTTTGAAATTCTATTTGTTGACGTGTTTCAGCCATAATTTTATTTGCTTCTTCTTTAGCAGCATCTTTGGCATCGTTAATTATTTTATCTTTAGCGTCTTTCGCTTCTTTCAACAATAAACTTCTTTCTTCTCTCGCTTGATTCAATAAAGTTTCATGCTCACTTTTCATATTATTCATTTCAGCCTTTACCTTTTCTGCTGAAGCTATACTATCTGCAATACTTGATTCACGCTCGTGTAAGGCGTCTAAAATAGGTTTCCAAGCAAATTTCTTCAATAAGAAAATAACAGTTAAAAACGCAATGAGCGTCCAAAAAAAGAGTCCAAAACTGGGGGTTAATAAATCCATTTTTTTTCTATTTTATATTGTAAGTGTAACCAATTAAGCCTGATTAAACACTACTTGATTAAATCTAAATCTCTTATTTACAAGAGTGATTGTTTTAGAAAAACTATATGCAGAGCCCTTTGCGCTGCACATAGTTAATTTTTTTTCCTGAAAGTTATTCAGGTTGTATCGTTTGAATTTGCATAGAATGCAAAGTCAAATTCTACATTACAATTGCAAGGATACCTGCGATTACACCAAAAAGTGCAACACCCTCTACAAGGGCAGCAGCAAGGATCATGTTAGAACGGATATCTCCAGAAACTTCTGGTTGACGAGCAATAGATTCTAAAGCTCCTTTACCGATTTGACCCACGCCAACTCCTGCTCCGAGAGCAGCAATTCCAGCGCCAATTGCTCCACCTGCTGAGGCGATTCCTTCTAATAATACTGTTAATACTGACATATATATTGGTTTTTAAATAACAAATTAATGGTGGCCTTTGCCATGATCGTCATCATGATGATGCTCTTCGATGGCTTGACCTATGAAAACTGCGGTTAAGTTTGTGAAAATAAATGCTTGAATAGCTGCAACAAGCAACTCAAGGAAAAACATAAAAATTGTAAAGCCTACTGATACTGGCACAAAGGCAACTCCAGCTACTTTGCTTAAGCCTGCAAAAATAAATATCAATAAAATGATACTTAAAATAATAGTATGTCCAGCAAAAATATTTGCAAATAGACGAATAGCTAAGGCTGCTGGCTTGATGACTAGATTACTCAAAATTTCAATAGGCACTAAGATTACTTTTACCCAACCTGGGACTCCTGGAGGATTAAAAATATGACCCCAGAAATATTTATTAGATTTAGCAAGCATCACTACAAAGAATACTAAAGCTAACACTAAGGTTACTGCTATATTTCCTGTCAAATTAAATCCAAATGGCAATAACCCTAATAAATTATTTACCCAAATAAAGAAAAAGATGGTTAGCAAGAAAGGCATGTATTTCATGTAATGCTTACCTAAAAAAGGTTTCGCGACATTATCTTGAATAAATCCAATAATTGGTTCTAAGGCATTTTGAAATCCAGAAGGCGCTGAAATAGCCCCATTTTTCTTATACTTTTTAGCCACACCTGTCATTAAAAACCATAAGATTAACACTGAAATAAAAAGACATAACACATTTTTCGTAATACTGATATCAATATCTGGCTTACTGTTTAACACTTTACCTTTCTCATCGACATTCACCATACCACTAGCATCAGTTACATAAAGTTTCCTATCATGTAATTTAAAATACGATCCATTGCTTTCAACCACTTCATGTCCATGATGAAATTTAGAAGAAGAAAAAATATGCAACCCATTGTGAAATAGAATTACCGGCAGAGGCACAGAAATATGTGTGGCTTCATGTCCTTCACCAAAACTAAAAAGATGCCAATCATAAGAATCACCAATATGACCAAAAATTTCACCTTTAATATCTAATTTACCCTCAGAAGCATGTTCTTCTGCAGAATGAGATGCTTCAGCCGAAATTTGTGACTCTTGTGCCTGCGCAAAATTCCAAGTGGACAATAGCACCAAAATGGCAATTGCTAAGACTTTTACAGATTTATTTATACGTACACTCATGCCTATTCTTGAATTCGGGTGCAAAGGTAATGTGTAAACATGATAGAAAAAAGAATGGAATCAATATCTTTGCGAAAAAAAATTATATCTATGTTTTAAATAGTAGAGAAAAGCACAAAAAACATAGAAAAACAAGTACACTTTATGAAAAAAATTATATCTATTGTTGGAGCTAGGCCGCAATTTATCAAACACGCTCCCATGCAATTAGAACTCCAAAAGCATTTCCATGCCTTAACCATTCATACAGGTCAACATTATGATGAAAATATGAGCCATGTTTTTTTTAACGAACTGAACATGCCTAAACCAGACTTTTTATTTGATATTGGTGGAAGCAAACCACAAGGGGAGCAAACAGGCATTATGTTGACCGAAATTGAAAAAGTTTGCTTAAACGAAAAACCTGATGCTTTACTTATATATGGAGATACGAATTCGACATTAGCAGGCGCTTTAGTTGCCGCTAAATTACATATTCCACAAATACATATTGAGGCGGGCTTAAGAAGTTTTAACAGAGAAATGCCAGAAGAAATTAACAGAATTGTGGCTGATGAATTTGCCTATCTTCTTTTTTGTCCAACAGATAGCGCCATCGAAAACTTAAAAAAAGAAGGAATTTCTCATGAAAGAATTTTTAGAAGTGGTGATGTGATGTGTGATATGGTAAAATTAATAGAGCCTAAAACAAAAGCCCCAGTTGACTTCCCTTACTATTTTGTTACCATTCATAGACCTTATAATACAGATGAATCTGAAAGGTTAATCAAAATATTAGATACTTTAAATCAATTAGACAAAAAAGTCATTTTCTCGATTCATCCAAGGACTGTATCTAGACTGGCCCAATTTGGTATTGAAATAACTTCCTACAATAATATACAATTTGTTCCGCCGATGGGATACACTGAAAGCATTTCTTATCAAAAATATAGCGATTGCGTCATTACAGATAGTGGCGGCATTCAAAAAATGCATTACGTTACGTAGTGAAACAGAATGGTCTGAAACTCTTAAACATGGTTGGAACACACTTGTCTTTGAAGATCTGACTCAAATTGAGCCTATTTTAATGAAAAAGCCAGGAAATTATATTGAAGGAATCTATGGAGATGGCCATGCCGCTAAACAAATCACTGAAATTATTCAACAATTCATCTAAGCAAATATAGTTGTATTATATTTGCCCACTAATCTCCGAGGAAAATTATGTGTGGTATAGCGGGTATCATTGCCAAAGACAAAAATATTGTACGAATAGAAAATCTAAAACCAATGACAGATGTCATTGCGCATAGAGGGCCTGACGGTGATGGATTATGGATATCTCCAAATCAGGAAATTGGTTTAGGGCATAGACGACTATCAATTATCGATCTTTCTCATGAGGCAGATCAACCTATGCACTACCTAAATAGATATACGATTGTTTTTAATGGCGAAATTTACAACTATATTGAATTAAGAACCGAATTGCTTAAACAAGGTTATACTTTCCATACACAAAGTGATACAGAAGTATTAATGGCTCTGTTTGACCGCGACAGAGAACAATGTCTTCAACTCTTGGATGGCATGTTTTCATTTGTTTTATACGACGCTAAAGAAAATATTATTTTTTGTGCTAGAGATAGGTTTGGAGAAAAACCATTTTTCTATAGTTACGAAAAGGGTCGGCATTTTTATTTTGGCAGCGAGATGAAATGCCTTTGGGCTGGAGGAATTCCTAAAGAAGTGAATCCTAAAATGCTATACAATTATATGGCCTACGGATTTGCCGACAATCAACATGATTTAAGCGAAACCTTTTATAAAAATTGTACTCGTTTACCTCATGGGCATTATTTAATTTTAAAACCACATGAATTAGAAATAAGTATTCATGCTTATTATACCCTTAATTGGAAAAATCAACACTCAACATTGTCTGTTGATGAAGCGGCTGAAACTTTTAATGAATTATTTAAAACCTCTGTTCAAAGAAGATTACGGAGCGATGTGGCTGTAGGAAGTAGTTTAAGTGGAGGACTTGATAGTAGCCTTGTTGTTTGTGTAATTGATGCCTTAAAACAAGGAACTGCTCAAAAACAAAACACCTTCAGCGCTGTATTCCCTGGATTTAAGAAGGATGAAAGAAAATACATGGACTATGTGATAGCCAAAACACAGGTTGAACCGCATTTTGTTACGCCTACTGATGAAGATTTAATAAAGGATATTGACAAACTCTTTTATCACCAAGAAGAACCCTTTGGTAGTGCGAGTATTTATGTTCAATATCGGGTTATGCAGTTAGCTAAAGAAAACAATGTAACTGTATTACTTGATGGCCAAGGCGCTGATGAAATTCTTGCAGGCTATCATGGTTACTATTTGCAGTTTTTTAAAGACCTTCAAAAATCAGATCCTGCATTATATAAAAAAGAAATAGGTCAGTATGAATTTTTGCACGGCGGAAGCGAAATTAATCCTAATTTAAATAGAGGGTTCATGAATAAACTTAAGCAAGGCGCAAGTAAAGCACTGCCTTCAGCAAGGGTTCATTATGAAAGATATAAACAATTAAAAAGCCCTTTTTTCAATAAAGATTTCTTTAATACATTTCACAAAGAGAGTATTGTATCTGGCTTATTTTTAGAAAACTTAAATCAATCTCTATACCATAGTACCTTTGAAAGAGGATTACAAGAATTACTTCGTTATGCAGATAGAAATAGCATGGCGCATAGCAGGGAAGTTAGATTACCCTTCTTGAATCATGACTTAGTTGATTTTATTTTTTCATTACCTAGTACTTATAAAATTCACGAAGGCTGGACCAAATGGATCATGCGTAAAGCTTCGGACTCTATTTTACCAAAAGAGATTTGTTGGAGAAAAGACAAAATAGGTTACGAACCACCACAAGAAAATTGGATGAATCATAAGGAAATCAAAGAAAAAATTTATCATAGTCGCAAACTACTTATAGATGAAGGTGTTTTAAATAAGAAAATACTAGACAATCCTATTGTTTCAGAGCAGTCAAATATTTCTAAATCTAATACTTGGAGAGTATGGATGGGCGGTAGTTTGTTAAATAAATAATACATGTCAAGTTCGCATCCCAAAAGAAAAAAAGCATTACTTTATTTTCCCTTAGACCTTGACCAAAAAAACCATGGAATTGCGAATAAATGCCTAGGCATCATTGAGGCTTTTAAAGAAAAATATCACACCGATTACATAAATAGTAGTCCATTCGACATTAAATTGAATGGAAAAACTATTCATACCTTCCCTCAACAAGGCATCACAAAAAAATTATTTTTTATTTATGAACGCCTATTCGGGTATTACCGATTGCATCACGCCCTACTGCAGAAAGAGAAGTATGACATATTGTATCTGAGGTTTCATTATTTTATAACCTTAGAAATGTTGATGTTTTTTTATCAACTTAAAAAAAATCAACCCCAAGCAAAAATATTTGTCGAAATACCCACCTACCCTTATAAAAAGGAACTTTACAACACGATGGCTTATATTAGGTATGGCTTCAATTTCGTTGTGCTTCCTTGGTTTAAAAAATGGGTAGATTTTATTGTTACAGTTTCGGCTCATGATAAGATATATGGCATACCAACTATCAAGACTTCAAATGGATATTACAATCGGAGCTATGACATAAATATTCAAATAGAAAAAAGGACGCCTCCTGCTCCTAATCCTTTTGTTGTTGGATTGGTAGCGAATTTCTCGCCATGGCATGCCCCAGAAATTCTTATTCAATCAATAGCTGAATATTATCAACTTTCTAATATAAATGATATAGAAGTTAAAGCCATTATGATTGGGGATGGCGAAACTTTGGAGAAATGTAAACAGCTTGCTCAACATCTGGGATTAACTAAGCATATAAGTTTCCCTGGCCGTTTAGATTTTTCGGAAATTAATGCGTATAGTCAAAAGATTCATGTTATGATAGGTACATTAGGTCACCATTTAAAAAATATCAAGCTTGATTCTTCCTTAAAAAATCGCGAATATGCTTTTATGGGAATGCCTATGATTTTAAAGACTCCGGATCCTGATTTTCCTGAAACGCTTCCTTTTATAAAGTACTTCAAAGATGATGAAAGCTTAATCGATATCAATGAAGTTATTTCGTTTTACAAAAAATTGGCAATCAATCATCCAAATTACCCACAAGAAATTAATGAATACGCTAGAAAACATCTAACTTGGCAAGCTAAATTAAAAGAAGTTTTTTATCAAATTGATTTATGAATTTACCCAAAGTAAGCATACAAATTCCTTGTTATAAACAAGAAAAATATATTGCAGAAACAATTCAAAGTGCCTTAGCTCAAACTTATAGCAATCTTGAAGTTGTTGTACTTGATGATTGCAGCCCTGACCAAACATTTGAAATTGCACAATCAATTAAAGACCCGAGATTAAAAGTATTTCGGAATGAACAAAACATCGGCAGAGTAAAAAATTATAGAAAACTACTTTATGAACTAGTGAGTGGAGAATGGGTGGTTAATTTAGATGGGGATGATCAGTTTTCGAATAATGAATTTATTTCGATAGGCATGAAAGAAATTATGATGAATGAAAATATTACTTTTTTTCATGGGAATCAAAAAAGAATAAATCAAATTATAAAAAATTGCTCGTCCACAAGAATATCGAAAGAAAGTATCTTAGTTTCTGGGAAAGATTTTTTATTACAATACCCAAAAATTAAACAATTTAATCACATGGCAACCATCTATAATAGAGCCATTGCTTTAAAGTGTAATTTTTATAGTCAAGACTCATTAAATTCAGATTTCAATTCAGTGATGAAACTTTGCAAGTATGGCAACATCATTCAAAGCAAAATAAATGTAGGCAGTTGGAATTTTAATCAACAAAGTGCATCTCATAACCTTATTGAACCCAAAGAATCAATAAAGAATTATGAATCAATTGCAGATTTGATAAATTTTTATCAAGATACAATACCAGCAGAATCTTTAATGAAATTACATATTGAACTAAAGCAATTACTGGAAGAATTTATGACAGCTTCAAAAATTATTTCTTTAAATAAACAGGAAGGTTTAACATACTTACTTCATAATATTTCATTAAAAAAAAGCTACATTATACTTGTATTAAAGTACATCAAGTATAAAATACTGTCACCTTCTTAAGCAAATTTTAATATTCATTTGCCTTGAAAATTATTTAGCTTTCTTTTACTTAGTATATGTTCAAGTTTTTCGGAATTTAGTATTAATCCTGTATAAATGATGGCAATAAACTCTATTCTATAAATAAATGGTCTTTGGTAAAAACAAAACATTATCATTCCAAAGGCAAATAATAAATATAAATAATATATATTTGATTCATCTAATAAATAAAAAAAACCATTTCTCTTTGGGATTGTGGTTAAGCAAAGCACAAAAAACAATGCGTATAAAAACAGTATCACCCCATAATTATATAAGAACAGTTCAAGGCCTAAACCTCCTAAAGTATATTGAACAAATTTCGCTTCCCCTTTCGTGAAAAAATTTCCAAACAAGATAGTGTTTAAATCATCGTTAATAAAATCTTTAAATTGATAATTATTTGACTCCATCCGATTTGATTTAATACCTTCTACTTTATTGCCCTCGTTTACTGCAATCCTGCCACTAATGGTTTGAAAAATTATTTCTTGTTCAACTTTAGATCGTCCTGTGGTATTAAGTAACGAACTTATAATTAAATCCTTAAAGACAAAAATCGCCCCAACTAGACTTAAAAAAACTAGAAGCCTTATGTAATTTTGTGATTTTAAATATTTCTGAATCAGAAAGAAAGGGGTCATTAAAAAAAAGAAGAATGATAAGCTTGCAATCCCACCTAACCATAATACAAATTTTTGATACTTTTTCATTGACTCCCCCCAGAAAATCAAAAATAATATTGAAAAAGTACCAATAACTCCAGGTTCATCGTAAATACCACAGAATCGAATAGGATTATATCGATTATACCAATAGACAAGAAAATGTGTATCAAATGCTTTTCCCTCATATCCCTGCATTTCAATTATCGGAAAAGTCACTGAAAAAAAATGTTTCAAAAGGTGGATTATCAATCCAGGGATTAATGATATAACAAAAAAAGACAGCCATATTTTCCCGACTCGCATTTTTGATTTAGTATCTAATACAATAAATGACATCGCAGGAAGTATTCTAGAAATAAACTTTAATGTGCCTTTTAAAATATCAAAATCTAAATAGTAAACCCAAATAAAGGGAATTAATAGTAATGCCAAAAAAATATCCTTTTCAACAAGCTCATTTTTAAATAAAAAAATATATAAAAATGTCAGTAACATGGAAAATATTTTCAGGGCATTTAATAATTGCAGCCCAATACCGCTCAAGCCAAAATTATTAAAACAGTCAAAACAAATGATAATAGATAAAACTATTATCATAGAATTCTTAACCATTATTTTCAATTCGGGCTTCAATCTCTTAATTTTAGTGAATTTTTATGATGGCGCAAAACTAGTTCATTATTTCCCTGCTCATAGATTTATGTTACAAATTAAAATAAAAACGCGAATATGAATTCAACAAAATCGACAATTTCACTCAATAGCTTTCCATTGGAAATTTCTACTCAGATTTACATTCTTTTTAAATGAATTTGCAAATTGAACTCTTTTATTTAAAATCGGAATTTCTTGATCAGACTCAGAATTGTTTAAAAATTTATTAACCCCAATAAATCTGCATCCAACAATTGTATTAAAATAATACTTATTATCTCCTACCCAATATGGCGATTTGTAGTTTTTATTTAATATGAAAGTACAATTAGAAATTTGATATAATAATTGAGTGTTATTTTTTAGATCAAAAAAAGAGGATGCGGTATTTCTATCAAATTTCGACTCTAAACTGAATGTACAACGATCAAAACGTAAATTTCCACTGCTTGAAATTACCAAATAGTGAGCACAATTCATATACTGTCCTTTATAAGGCAAATCATTAAAAATGCAATTTATGAATTGTGTTGAATTCGATTCAGTTTTTGAGCTATTTGAAGCATAAACTGTACCATAAAACTTGCAATTATTTTTAAAAATTAAATTTATTCCTGCCACATTTAAGCATGCACTTCCTACATTTCTATCTACATCATGGAACAAGCAATTCTCAAAAATCATATTCTTAACAGGAGCATTTTCTGCATTTACAATCATTAAGGCGGTACCAAAATTATCTACTGATTTACAATTTGAAAAAAAACCATTACTACATGAAAAATAATACATTTTCCCTTGTGATAAAATAGGTTGATTGGGTTCAATATCTATTCCTGATGATGGCGGGTCATGAAACTTTGATTTACCAGTAAAATTAAATTCACAATTTAATATACTTAATCCATTTCCACCTGCCCATGAAAAACCCTGCCTTCCATTATATTCAAATTTTGAGTTTTTAATAAAAATCTGGTCACTTTCCTTTTCAGATGCTTGCATATCCATTGAATTTTGCACGATCATTCCGTCAGTTCCAAAATGATGAATATTAAGTCGATCTACTAGAATATTTCTCGAATCGAGTACTTTGATTCCGTAATTCACCAACTGATAGGTGTTTGGGCAAGTTGCACAACCTGGTATACTAGCAATCCCTTTGTCATAATTTGAAAATCCCCCGTAATTATAGTTTCCTTGGCAACCATAAAATTCCATTTGTAGGATTTCGATTTGCCTTCCGTAATTACATTGGTCAATATCAATGATCGATCCCGGAGACCAAACTTTATCATCAAATTTTCCAAATTTCAGATTTTCTTTAAAGCTTATCTTGGACAATGGGATACCATCTATCCCTGCTTCACCTTGAATTCTAATATTTATATGATTAATTTTGTAGAGTGCTATTGCTGCTTTTGACACAGTACTATTAGTAATAAATGGGTCTAATTCGTAATTCCCCTTTGGTATAATGATCAATAAAGTACTACCGGCATTTTTCTGTTGATTGAATATACGAATAAACTTTGACAAGTCTTGAAAAGCAGGATAATCGTTATCCTTAGAAAAATCTGGAGACGCTTTCTTGTAACCACTTGGCGGGTTCGTGATATCGTAAATTATATTAGATGCAACAAGGACATTGTAATTTGAAAGGCAGATAAACAAAAGCCAAAAATATATTATTCTAAATTTCATAAAATTCAATTTGCAAACATGTCCAAACACAATAAAAACACTTTTTCAGCTCCAAATCTATTTCAAGTTAGTTAGATTACTACTATTTTACTTCTAAAATTACTTTCAGTCTATAAAATTTAGCTAATATTGTAGAATTCCGTCTCTGACTTTGCAAATATTTGAATAGAAATTTTAACTCGATTACAAGAATATTTTATGCCAAAAGTAATGCATATTTTCAATCGGCTCATACTAGGAGGGGTTTCAGCTCATGTTATTTATCTTGTAACATTACTCGAACCAAATTTCGAATCAACATTGGTGATAGGATCGAAAGAATCTCACGAAAAAAATGCAGATTTCCTGGCTTCAGAAAACAACATTGTACCAATTGTAATTTCTTCATTAAGAAGAGAAATCAATTTAATAGACGATATAAAATCTTATTGGCAACTTAGAAAAATAATACGTAAGCACAAGCCAGACATTGTTCATACTCATACTTCAAAACCAGGCACTTTAGGAAGACTAGCAGCTTTTCATGAAAATGTTCCTGTTATCCTTCATACCTTTCATGGTCATGCTTTTCACTCCTACTTTGGAAAACTGAAAACTAATTTTTTTATTCAAGTTGAACGTTATTTAGCAAAAATATCCACTAAAATAATTGCAATTAGCAAAACTCAAAAGGAAGAGCTTTCTGACACCTACAAAATTTGTGATTCTTCAAAAATTGAAATTGTTCCTTTAGGGCTTGACCTAAACAAATTTATTGATGATTCAGGATCTAGAAGAATAGAATTCAGAGATAAATATGGTATTGAAACAGAAGAAGTTGCCATTGGAATTATAGGACGTTTAGTTCCAATCAAGAATCACGAATTCCTAATAGAAGTTATTAAATTGATTCAACCTAAATTAAATAAAAAAATTAGGGTTATTGTGGTTGGCGATGGGCATACAAAGGAAGCTCTATTTTCTAAATTAAAACAGCTTAATATCAGTTATAACTATTATCCGGATTCTATAAAACCTGAATTATTTACCTTCACATCTTGGATAGATAATATGGAATCTGTTTATCCTGGCCTTGATATAGTTTGTCTAACATCAATTAATGAAGGAACACCAGTTTCTTTAATTGAAGCCCAAGCTAGTTCAAAAGCAATTGTTACTACAAATGTTGGCGGAGTTAAAGATATTTTACTTGAAAATATTTCAGGATTTATCACTGAAGTTGGAGACTCTTCAACATTTTCTGAATCACTTTTAAAACTTATTGAGAACGAAGAACTGAGAAAGCAGATGGGAGAAAAAGGACGAGAATTCGTTATAGATCAATTTGACAAGCAAAGAATGGCAATGAGCATGACCAACTTATATACTCAATTATTAAAAAAAGTAGTTTAAAGGTCTGTATAAAATAAATTAAGCATTGAACAATCCTTTCAATTCAAAAAAAATTTATTACCTCCAGTATAGACTTATCGAGGTTTAAATTAATAACAACGGACAAAATATTCTTGGGGACTATACTTCTTATATTGATATCTATTGTTTCTGAACTAAACTAAAAGTACTTATCAAAATAGCTTTCTAGTCAATTACTACATATTCCTATTTTATGGTGCTTTATGCAAGCAAAAGAGAAAACCTGTTAGCTTGTGGAATAAAAGCTAAATATTGAATTTATAATAATATTCAAGAATATTCAACAAGGCTTTCCAATTTTTCTATATAATTGCATAAAGATCGTTCGTATAACTCATGAATTCAAGTTCAAAAAAAGATATCAATTCCTTAAAAACATTATTTAAGGATAATGAAAATATAAAATATTTAGATGAGGTGGCGATTTCTTTAAACTCCAAATCTATATTTTTTGAACAATTTCAAGAATTCAAACTTTCTAGCTACACATTCAGAAATAATGGAATACTAAAAAAAATTTACGAAAAGGTTAATGCTCCACTTCTTAAGCCAACTCAAGAAAATTTAGAACTCATCCACAAGAAATTACATAAAGGTTGCAAAATATTAATCGTAGGATCAGGCACAATCGGGCACGGAACTCTCTCTTTTTACAGACAACATCAAGAAGATATCATCGGAACTGATGTGTACAACTCTCCAACAGTGGATTTAATAGCAGATGCTCATTTTCTGCCTTTTAAAGATGAGCAATTTGACTTAGTAATTATTCAAGCCGTCTTAGAGCATGTATTATACCCACAACTCGTTGTTGCTGAAATTTATAGGATATTAAAACAAAAAGGAATAATTTACGCAGAAACGCCTTTTCTTCAGCATGTCCATGAAAGAAATTACGACTTCACAAGATTTACCCATAGTGGGCATCGACTACTGTTAAAAGATTTTATTGAAATTAAATCTGGCCCTATTGGTGGAATTACTGATGCTTTTCTTTGGCAAATTGAAATTTTCTTTACTGCCTTATTCCGATTTAAAATGGCTGGTAAATTATTTAGACTACTTTTATCTCCTTTAAAATTTCTAGAACTTATTATGTCAGATACATATAGATTCACCTCGTCTTCAGGATATTATTTCATTGGGGAAAAATCTACAAACCCTCCAATCGAAGATAGAGAAATTATCAAATATTATAAAGGCATTTAAACTCTACATTCACACAATTATTTCAACGCCCCATATTTTGTCGTTATTTTTGCATACCCATGATGTCTAATTTTAAAAAAAATACTTATTTGCTGATTAATTCCTTAGAAGGAGGAGGCGCCGAAGCACTGAATATTAGTTTGACATCTGCCATGCATATTGATTCTATTATCCTTTTAGAAGATGCCAAGGAATTAAATGTTGAAGAAATAAAAACTCCTATTTGGAGTATTAGTAAACGGCTAAAAATCCCTGGTGCTTTCAAATATTTAATCACATCATATTTTGCCCGAATACTTAAAAGAAAAATTATTCAGGATGGTTGCACAGAAGCAGTTTTTGTTGTTTCATTACTAAGAAGCTTGGATGTTGCCATACAATTAAAAAAAATAGCTCCACCTACATGTAGCATCAAGATAATATATTGGGAACATGCTAATCCTACTTATTACCAACATAAGTTTGGCCAATTTTCTTTATTAAAAAAACTGTATGCTTCTTGTGATCATATACTTTTAAACTCTATGAATGCTAGAGAATATTTAACAAAATCATTAAACATTCCAGCAAATAAATCTTCTGTATTTTATAACTTTTTCGATTTCAATAAAATAATAAAACTATCGAATATTTCAATTTCTAATGAAGATAGAAATATATTCAACAAAAAAACACTAGTCTATGTTGGTCGACTTCATCCTTACAAAGGACTTGAATTTCTTTTTGAGGTATTCAATCAAATAGCCTTACATGATGAAGAAATTCAATTAGTCATAGTAGGAAAAGGTCCTTTAGAAAAGTTTTTAAAAAACCTGACACATAAATTAAACTTAGGAAATCGCGTATTTTTTATTGGCTTTACCAAAAACCCTTACCCATATATTAAGCTTGCAGATGCACTTATTAGTCCTTCTGAAAATGAAGGATTTGGCAATGTACTTGTAGAGTCACTTTTATGTGGCACACCCGTATTTGCCACAGATATAGACAATGGGCCTCGTGAAATTCTTGCTCCTGACACGCTGTTTACCCAAAGAACTATCCAAACCGAGTGGGCCAAATTTGGCATTCTATTACCTTCTTCCAAATTAAAGCCTTCAGTAAAAGAGATTTGGACAACATCAATTCTAGATTTTTTTAAAAATGCCAACAAGCAACTTCAATATCAAGATTTGCCAACAGAATCTTTTTCAAACTTTAGCCTTACCTTACAAGCAAATACTTTACAAGAATTAATTAACAAGATTTAGAACATAAATGTATGTGTGGAATTGCAGGAGTCTTTACTTGGCAGAATAAAACATTTCCAAGAGATCAATTTGAGCTGGCGCTAACTTCCTTAAAAAAAAGAGGGCCAGATGCATCAGGAATTTTTGAATTCGAACACGGCTTTCTTGGTCATCGCAGACTTAGTATTATTGACACAAGTGAATCTGCTAATCAGCCTATGTTTGACGAAAGTGGCAGATACTGTATAGTTTTTAATGGCGAAATCTTTAATTTCAATATATTAAAGGAAACTTATTTCAAGAATAAAATTTTCAAAACACAATCTGATACAGAGTTATTATTGGCTCTTTATACTCTCTTAAAAGAAAAATGTTTGGACTTACTTGACGGCTTCTTCTCCTTTGTTATTTATGATAAAGAAACCCAATCTTTATTTATGGCAAGAGATCGGTTTGGGAAAAAACCCTTTATATATTTTTCAGACGAAAATGGTTTTTACTTTGCTTCAGAAATGAAGAGCCTCATTGACATGGGACTCAATCGAACTATAAATTATGATGCACTTTATTTGTATTTTCAACTTAATTATGTACCTCAACCGTATTCTATCTTCAAAAATGCTTATAAATTAGCCCCTGGTCATTATGCAACTTTAACTAGAGAAAATAATTTTACTTCTATTTGCTACTATACAACTAAAGTCAATGTAAATAAAAGTTTGACATATGAAAACGCTTGCCAGCATTTAGATCAATTATTAGATGAGGCCGTTCAAAAACGACTAATTTCTGATGTACCATTAGGTGCATTTTTAAGTGGAGGCATAGACTCTTCAGTTATTGTGGCCCTATCAACGCGACATGTCAATGAATTGAATACATTTTCTATTGGATACAAAAACAATCCAGTTTTTGATGAAACTTATTTTGCTAATTTAGTTGCCAAGAAATTTAAAACAAACCATACCGTATTTTCATTAGGAGAAGAAGATTTTCTTGAACACGTGGTTGATGTGCTTGATTCATTAGACGAACCTTTTGCCGATTCTTCAGCAATTCCTACTTACATATTAAGCAAACTCACTCGCAAGCATGTTACAGTAGCTTTATCTGGAGACGGTGGCGACGAAGTTTTTTCAGGCTATAACAAGCATAAAGCTGAATGGAATGCAAGACAAAATACATTAACTAATAAAATACTTCAACTCGCCCATCCTTTAACAAAACTCTTACCTCAAGGAAGAAATAAAAAAATAACAAATTTATTTAGACAAATTAATCGGTATGCCGAAGGGGTTGCACTTGATCCAAAATCTAGGTATTGGAAATGGGCTTCTTTTTATTCAGTGAACGAGGTCAATGAACTTCTTGCTGAAAAAACTCGACATCAAATTAACTTGAACACTGTAGAAAATATTAAATCTACTTTTATAGACAATATTAATAAAACAGACTTTAATGAAGTTCTTATAAGCGATCTAAAACTTGTACTTCCGAGTAATATGCTTGTCAAAGTTGACCTTATGAGCATGGCAAATAGTCTTGAAATCAGAAGCCCATTCCTTGACCATCATGTTGTTGATTATGCATTTACTTTGCCTACAGAATTTAAGATTAACAAACAACTTAAAAAAAGGATAGTTCAAGATACTTTTAGAAATATCTTGCCTGAAGAACTATATAATCGACCTAAACAAGGTTTTGAAATTCCTTTACGAAATTGGTTACAACGTGAGTTATGGCCTTTAATTGACAAGGATTTACTCGACAAGAAATTTATCGAAGATCAAGGCATTTTTAATAGTACACATACCGAATATTTAAAGAAGCAACTTTTCAGTCAGTTGGGTGAAGATGTAACGTGGAGAATATGGTCTTTAATCGTATTTCAATATTGGTGGAAACGATATGTCAAATAATTAGGGATTCCTACATAACCGGTCTGTAGTTGAACTTAGTGACGCACATTTTGTCATGTCAGCATCTCACATGCAAGGTAAATTCAATTAAATGGTTGGTATATTTTACATGTAAGCCCAATGTAGGACTGCAGATTAATGTTGAAAATTAATAGGCGATTCATGTACAAAGCATTTGACGAAGATTTAAGTGCAAGTCTATTTATAACATGTTTGCTCCACCATTCATAATTTCTACTTCTCAAAGCCATTGTCAAGTACACCGAATCGACATAAAAGATAGTCCATTTTTAATTGATCAAAGTCAACGTCTCGGCATGATACTCCTCAACATAATAGAGACCAATTCGCATTGGCAAAACTATGATAGTCTTAAAGGTCTGTTCCGTATTTACTGAACTATCTCCTTGTCACTACCTAGCACTTGAAGCAGCTTGAGATAATCAGCAGATGTATAGGTTGTATAAGGAATTATAAATTCCCTTTTACTTGTATTTGTTTAAAACAATCCGATGCATATAAATAAGCCTGATCATCTCGTCGAATTCAATCTTCATTTGCACCAAAACCTTTCCTACTATCGTTGACAACAAATTGCTCATATTCAATGGTTGTATATTTAAAAAAGTTACAAATAAAACAATTCGACATATTAAACTTCTTCTTGTTCTAAAGTAAAGATAAATAAGTAGCATTCACTATTTGTACATCAAACTTTTCTTCGGCTAGTCTTCTACTTCTAAGTGTCATTTCCCTTCGTTTTTCCGTGGGCATTTGAATTAAGTCAATCATTCTTTGGGCAAGATCTTGCGCATTTTTAGGTTCGACTAAATATCCATTTTCTCCATCTATGACTGTTTCTTTACAGCCAATACTGTTTGAAGCTATCACTGGCAGAGCTTTGGCTAAGGACTCTAATAAAAACATAGGAATACCTTCTCTATAATACGAAGGCATTACGGCAATATCATTTTGTTCAAGTACTTTATTAATACTATCAGTACTTCCCTTAAATTCAATAGCCTTGTCATGTTGAAATGTATCTATTTCATGTTGTGTTATAGCGCTTGGATTTTTAGCTAATTTCCCATAGAGCAAACATTTTACTTGAGGAAACTGCTCCTTTACAATTTTTGCTGCCTGCATATACTCAAGCACTCCTTTTTCACGAACAAGTCTTGTACAATAAACAAACGATAATTGCTCTCCAAGTTCATTGAATGTAGATTTGGCACTATACAAATTTAAATCTATACCTGATCCGCTCACTAGAAGGGTATTCTCTTCTTTTACAATTCTTTCATTTACAAATAGCGCCTTGTCATCAGGATTTTGAAAAATGATTTTATCAGAAAATTTTAAAGCCACTTTATAAATGAAGGCAGTAATTGTTTTTAAAAGCCCTTCCTTAGCAAAGGCATAACCCAAACCATTGATCGTATTTATTTTCTTCATTCCTAATCCAATTCCTGCCAGATTGCTATAAATATTAGGCTTTATTGTATATCCAAAAAAGAGTTGAATTTGGTATTTCTTAAATAACTTTCGAAATTCCAGCACTAATTTTAAATCATTTAAGGGATTCTTACTTAATGGATTTAATTGTTCTAGCGGACAAAAAATCACCCCATGTATATTTGACAATTTATCTGAGAACTCATCGTGAGGCGCGAATACAAAAACCTGATGACCTAATTTAATCAAGGCATTTATTAAAGGCATTCTAAAATTCCAAATAGACCAAGAGGTATTAGAAATGATGGCAATATTCTTCAACTTATTTATTTTTATACCATTGGATAAATTTCTCTAGCCCTTCATCAATAGCAGTATGAGGTTCGTATCCGAACATTTCCTTGGCCTTTGATATGTCTGCATACGTTATATCTACATCCCCAGCCTGTTTTTCTTTGACTTGAATTTGCGATGGCTTGTCAAGTTGTTTATAAATTTTATCAATCAATTCCTTCAAGGTTACTGGATGATGGTTTCCAACATTTACAATTTCATACACTTGGTTATGTTCAAGAATATATTGCAAAGCTTTTATTATTCCATCTACAATATCATACACAAAGGTATAATCCCTTGCAGTGCTCCCATCACCATACATGTCTATTGGCTCGCCATTTAAAATTTTCTGAGTAAATTTTCTAATAGCTAAATCTGGTCTCTGTCTTGGTCCAAAAACAGTAAAAAAACGAAGACAAATTGCATCAATTTGATACAAATAATGCCAAGTATGAATCATTAATTCACCTGCTTTCTTCGTATAGGCATAGGGTGAAATGGGATGATCTACATTATCAGATTCTACAAAAGGGATAGTGGGATTATTTCCATATACCGAAGAAGAGGAGGCGAAAAGCATTTTTTTTATTTGCTTTTCTTTCATAAACTCAAGCACAAACTGAGTGCCGAGTACATTTGCATGTATATAGGATTTCGGATCCTTCAAAGAAGGCAATACGCCTGCCTTAGCGGCTAAGTGTATGACGGCATCAACTGGAGAACTTATTCCCATCCACGTTTTTTCATCACAAATATCACCTTCAATTAAGGTAAAATTTGAATTCTGTAGGAATCCTTCAAGATTGTTCAGCTTTAAGGATTTGTCATAAAAAGGATCAAAATTATCTATACCAATGACTTTGAACCCTAATTTCAGTAACTTCTCTGTCAAATGAGAGCCAATAAACCCTGCAACACCTGTTACTAAAATTGAATTCATTAAATACTTTTAAAAGCGCAAATTTAATATTAATGTTGCGTTGTAAAAATAAATAATACATTTACTTCCTGATTATGAAAATTCTTCTCACAGGCGGTGCCGGTTTTATCGGATCAAACCTTACAAAGGCCTTACTATCAGACACTAGAGTGTCTAAAGTACGTGTTTTAGATAATTTCTCCACAGGGTACAAAAAAAACTTAGCTTCTTTTCATGCCCACCCAAAATTCGAACTTGTTGAAGGAGATATTATAGATTATAACACTTGTTTGGAAGTGATGAATGGGATAGATTTAGTTTCACATCAAGCAGCCCTAGGATCAGTGCCACGAAGCATTGCAGACCCTATAAACTCTAATGCTACGAATATTTCAGGCTCTTTAAATATTTATACAGCCGCTAAAGAATCTGGTATTAAAAGGGTGGTATATGCAGCTTCCTCTTCTACCTATGGAGATAGCGAATCTTTGCCGAAAATTGAGCATACCATTGGCAGACCTTTATCACCTTATGCTGTCACAAAATATGTGATGGAGCTCTATGCAGATGTATTTGCCAAAACCTATAATATGGAGTTTATTGGACTTCGCTATTTTAATGTATTTGGTCCTCAACAAAGCCCTTCTGGAGCTTATGCAGCTGTCATTCCTTTATTTATGGATGCAGTGTTAAACAATGCTGCCCCTACCATCAATGGCGACGGCAGCTATAGTCGTGATTTTACCTTTGTAGACAATGTAGTACAAGCTAATATTCAAGCTTTGTTTACCGAAAATCAAGAAGCCGTTAATCAGGTGTATAATATTGCTTTTGGTGAAAGCACCACGCTTTTGCAATTATTTGATCATATTAAATCAATAGCTCAATCATCCTTGAATCCGCACTTTGGACCATTCCGAAAAGGAGATATCCCACATAGTTTGGCGAATATCGATAAGGCAAAAAATTTGTTAGGATATAATCCAACTATTTCTGTACGCGATGGATTACAAATTGCCTTTGATTGGTATAAGGAATTTCGAGGCTTTTATGTTTGATTAATTTTTAATTAATTTATACGTATAGTTATCTATGGATAAAATGACGCGTAAAAAGTAGACTCCTTTAGATAAATAATCTAGACCTGAAATCGATATGGTATTTATTCCTTTTGATAAGGCTTCCATTTTTGAATTGGTATAGATTACTTTACCATGTTGATCAAACAAATCTATAGATAGTACTTCCAATTCATCTGATCCAATGTAAACATTTATTTTGTCGTTAAAGGGTGTTGGATAAATTTCTATGCCAGGATTTATGAATAAGTCTTTCAAATTACTGATGGCTTTACATCCAAATTCATTGATCACTTCCACTGCATACATTCCATTCCCTTGAAAAGAGAGTGATGAGTTATTCCCAGACTCTAGTAATTGATTTTTATAATACCAATTATACTGACTAAATCCAGAATCAATGGACAGTGTATTTGCCTGATCAAAGAAAATATCGTGAATAATGGGATTGTCATGTACAACTACTTCTGCCGAATCGCTCATAGAACATCCATATTCATCAGTACCTTTTACAGAATACACTTCTGTTTTAGTTGGACTTATCCATACATTGTTTTCTAAGCCATTGGGCCATGCGTAAAACAATGCACCACTTGCTTGAAGAAATACAGAATCATGAAGACAGATGACCGAATCAGACACGCTCAAATTAAACAGAGGCAAATCATGCACTGTAATTTGAATTGTGCTGGTATTTGAACATTGATTAGCATCTGTGCCAATAACGGTATATGTCGAACTACTTAACGGAGGAAATTTACTTCCATCTTGTATGTTATTTGACCATATATAATTTATAGCTCCTTGTCCTTGCAGAATAATTGAATCATGTATACATATTTCTGTATTTGAAGCTTGTATACTGACTTGAGGTATAGGAAGCACATCAACCTTTATAGTACTACTGTTAGTGCATAGGTTTGTATCTGTACCTATCACTGTATAAGTCGAAGTTGCGGATGGCGAAAACTGTATATCATTCTGCACCTCGCCAGACCAAGTATAATTCGCGGCACCCAGACCACTTAATGATACTGAATCATGCAGACATATTGTTGTATCAGTTGCCAGAATGCTGACTTGAGGCAAAGGATGTACTATCACTTGGACAGTGCTATTATTCTTGCATTGATTTGCATCTGTACCTATAACTGTATAAGTTGAAGTTGACATCGGCGCAAACTTTACTCCATCCTGAACCCCGTTTGCCCACGAATAAGTAAGTGCACCTTGAGCATTTAAGGCAACCGAATCATGTATACAAAGATCTGTACCTGTTGATAAAATACTTACTTGTGGTAGCGGGTTGACTATAATATGAACAGTGCTTGTATTTGCACACTGATTCGCATCTTTACCCGTGACAGTATAGGTTGAACTACTTAGTGGAGGAAACTTAATTCCATTCTGTACCCCATTTGTCCAAGTGTAATTAATAGCTCCTTGTCCTTGTAAAAGTATAGAATCTTGTAAACAAATTTCTGTAGCAGATGATTGTATACTGACTTGTGGTAAGGGATGTACTAAAAGATATTTAGAAGTATTTACAGAACAACTATTTGAATCTATGGAATGGAGGAAAAAAGTAGTTGAGGCATAAATTGCAAAAGGTACTCCATTCTGCACCCCATTACTCCATGAATAATTCAATGCACCTGACGCATTTAAAGTAACGCTATCACCTTGGCAAAGTACACTTTTAGATTGCGTAATAAAGGGCACAATGCCTTTACGTATACTGTATTGACTTGTCAAATTAGTCACACATGAATTCCTGTCTGTAAAACTAACACTATAACTAGCATTTTCAATAGAAGTATTAGAACCACTGAGCATTGCTTTTATCTTTAAACTGTCTGATTTGCGGTAACCATTGATAATAGCCTGAGAATTCTCATCATGAATTGCATATAAAGTTATCGAATCCCCATTACAAACAATTACACTTGAACTTGCCAAAGCGTAATTAGGCTCGTACACTACAAGCGTATCAAGATAACTACATGTGCTGTTGTATATCTCCATTACATAGGTTCCGACTGATGAAATGGAAATATTATTATTAATAGTGTCTATGATAACATTATTTCTATACCATTTAATTTTTTCAGTGCTTAAGATTTTATTTGGCATTATTTTCCTTATTTGACTAAGGCATAAGGGCATCGAATCTCCAATTGGATCTCCCCAAAAAGAGAATGAAATTTGATATTTATTAAATTGATACGAATTAATATTGATACATTTCTCAACAGAACAACCTGAAATAGCTATAGAAGACATGCAAAATTTATTTGAGTAATCTAATATGCCTGGTTTCAACAGTTCTAATTTATTTGTATCGTTGGCAATATAAAAGTTATCATTATTACTTTTATAAAACCAATCATGTTTTGTTTGTGTATTCACAGCTTCTAAATGAATGGATGTTGTATCCTTATAGCAATAAAAAGCACTCCCTGTAATTTGAATGCTATCAATTGGATTATTCCCTACTTTAACTTCTATGGAATCTCTTACTATTTGGCCAAGAGAATCTGTAATAGTTAATACGTAAGTAGTGGAAGCATTGACCAAGACCTTGGTATCAATACTCTGACTATTTGTTAACCCAATTGTAGGACTCCAAGAATAGGTATAAGGTGGATTACCTGATAATATAGATGAACCTGAGGCAAGGTTTACTGCTACTTGATTGCATACAGAGACATCAGGATTTGGCTCTATTTGGAGTGGACAATTCAATAAACATAATTTCCCATAGCTTCCATCTTTAGAATAAATATAAATACTGTTTTGCTTCACTGATATATTCGTAATGTTCATTACTGG
>CAZSUF010000004.1:0-2611 GCA_964609875.1 uncultured Bifidobacterium sp. | reverse complement strand
TTAGATCTTCTCCAACATAATAAATAATTTTCCCTTCAGCATATTCTATACAATGAGTAAATTTTGGGCTAACATTACTTGGAGGATACATAGGTCGATACCAAGAATGAGAAGATCCGGTAGACAGGTTATTATTGCCTGAATCGACTGATTTCAAATTAAGCAGGTAACTTTTATCGTTCAACCCACCGACAGAATAATTCCAAGAATATATATTACCAAGTTCATCAGCTGCTAAATCAACAATATCAACCCATGCATGTGAGCCTACATACTCCCTATTATTTAGCCATAATACTTTCCCGTCCTTATTAATTTTGCCAATAAAAGTCAATTCTGGCCAGACAGGTCCCGCGCAGCATCCTTTATAGGATGAAATAGAATCTATATAACTTCCTCCAGTAAAATCTTTGCCACTAAATATTACAGAAGAATCAATGGCACTGTATGTGACATTAGTGATATAACCATTATTAATTAGAGGATTAGAATAAGAATAATAACTATGGTTGGAACGTGATAATTTCATCCACATCCTTGCTCCATTCACATCATACTTGCACACAATACCAAACTGCCCTAAAAGTGTTGGCGATATCGTACTGCCAAAATTAAAATTCCCATTGGCATCACCTACAATATACACATTGCCTGCATAGTCTGATGTTACATCATTTCCCTTATCATTAAATTGGCTCCCAATGCCGTCTGCCCATATTACATTACCAGAAACATCATACTTAGCTGTAAAAATATCTAATCCGCCATGATTATTTAAAACTGTAGATCCAATTAACATATTTGGACTTTTATATGAACCTGTAAGTATAATGTTACCTAATAAATCAGTATGTATGCTTTTTACCAAATCAGAATCACTCCCACCTATTGATCTTGCCCAAATCATATTCCCCATGGTATCAGATTGAATCAATAGAATATCCTTGACACCCTGATTAAAAAAAGTATCGCTATTCACTATCACATAAGGGTTAGTAAATGTGCCCGCCAAATACACATAATCAGATTTAGCATCAATATCGGTCAAAGTAAGTCCCGGAATATTTCGCTTCCATTCCCAACCCGCACTATTACTTGCTAGCGAAATAATTGAATGAAACAACACCCCTAACAACAATATAATTTTCCTAGGCATGGATTTTTTTTATAAATATAATCGATTCAACCCATGCATCAAAACCTAGGCCGAATTAATCCAACTTCGGCTCCTTCAATTCCACAGGCTTAGACTTTTTACGTATCTGCAAATTCATCAATTCTACACCAAATGAAAAGGCCATGGCAAAATAAATATATCCATGAGGAATGCTAATGGTATCTACATGAATACCATCTACAATTAGCGTGAAAGCAATTAAAATTAAAAACGATAAGGCCAACATTTTAAACGTAGGATGTTTATGGATAAACTTACTAATTTTTGCAGCAAACACAAACATCACGATCATGGCAATCACTACAGCAATCACACGTACTATCAATAAATCGGCCATACCTATCGCAGCAATTATGCTGTCGAATGAAAACACTAAATCAATAATAATAATCTTTTGTATAACCTTGCTCAATGAAGTACCTAAGGTTACTTCCTTCTCCCCATTCGGATCTTCCCCTTCAAGCTTATTGTGAATTTCCAAGGTTGTATTTACTAACAAAAACAATCCCCCTCCCAACATAATCAGTTGTTGCAAAGTCACATCATGCCCAACAAGGGTAAACAATGTTTTTTCTCCATTGATTACATAACCCAAGATAAAGAGCAATCCCAAACGCAATATCATACCTACAATCATCCAAACCCTTGAGGCTATTTTTTTTTGCGCCTCATCTTTGAGTTTATCCAAAATAATCGACACGAAAATTACATTGTCTATACCTAACATAATTTCCATAAACGTTAAAGCAAGTAGTCCCGTTAAGGTGGACATAGAAAATAGTTCATTCATGCAACGAAAATAAGATAGATCATGGAATAATGTATATTGAGTTTTTAAACATGATATCTTTTTTTAGGGTGGCAGCCAGGCTATCGCTCATACTCCTCCCCCGCGAGGCGCGTGGTGCGGGGTATCCGCTCTATCCTTGCCACGGATTCCGAATTCAAATTTAATTTATCTAATCTAATTATATTTCAGGTATGTATAGGCGAGGCGGGCTCGCGTGGATTGAGACCTAATCCAATGACATGCATTAAACATTAGAAAAGAGGTATAATTCAAACTGAATCATTACTTTCGTGCATGGAAATATTATTTTGTTTAAACAAAATCAAAAGATGAAAAATTTCTTTTCTGTTGATTTAGAAGATTGGTATCAAGGAATTGGCATTCCTATAGAAAATTGGGGACAGTATGAGAAGCGCTTGGAAAAGGGAACTAACTTATTATTAGAATTATTTCAAAAGTATAAAGCAAAGGCTACTTTTTTTACATTAGGCAAAGTACTCGAGGAACATGCTGGTCTGATTAAAACAATCGCCTCTGAAGGACACGAAATCGCCTGTCACACCTATAGTCATCCATTTCTTTACAAGATCAATCAAAAGCAATTTGAAGACGAACTCCTAAAGTGTCAAAATCTTTCTTCTCAG
>CAZSUF010000003.1:38093-40635 GCA_964609875.1 uncultured Bifidobacterium sp. | reverse complement strand
GAGAAGCTTGTTATTGTTGTTGTGAATTTGTATCTCTTCAAGATCAAGTCCTTTAGGATTAGAGATAGCCCCTTCAAACTCAGCAATACCTACAATTCTTGAACCACCTTCTTGGAAGTATTTAGCTGCATGATATCCAACATTACCCAACCCTTGAACGACTACAGTTTTGTCTCCTAGACCAACTGTCATATTCAGTTTCTTCATCATTTCAACATCATTGCACATTTCGCGCACACCAAAATAAACGCCCAATCCAGTGGCTTCTGTACGTCCTCTTACACCACCTTGCGTTACAGGCTTACCTGTTACACAACCTGCTGCATCAATTTCTCCAGGGCGTAAACTCATATAAGTATCTACGATCCAACTCATTTCACGAGGTCCTGTTCCATAATCAGGTGCTGGTACATCAATACCAGGGCCAATAAAATTTTTCTTTACTAATTCGGCTGTATAACGACGTGTAATTTTTTCTAATTCATAAGCAGAAAGAGCCTTAGGGTTTATTTTAATTCCTCCTTTTGCGCCTCCAAAAGGTACATTTACAATAGCACATTTGTAAGTCATTAAGCAGCAAGTGCCATTACTTCGTCTTGGTTGACATCCATACTGAAACGAATACCACCTTTCACGGGTAATTTATGATGAGAATGTTGTACACGATAGGCTTCAATTACTTCAACCTTTTCTCCGATTTTAACGGGGAATTTCATGCTGTACACACTGTTACATGCTTTTATTTGATCAAGAATTCCTTTGTCTTTAATGTCAGTAAAAGGAGCAGCTTTGTCGAAATTTCTTTCTACACTTTCGAAAAAGCTATAATGTGCTGGATTGCTTTTAGATGCTTTCGCCATGATTATAAATTAATGTTTAAGGGTTAATGATTATTATTTTTTAAGAATGTTGTTTTTTTCTAGTCGAGCTAGTTTTCTTTCCATACTGATGAGTAAAAAAAGAATGCCGGCAAAGATAGTGAGCAATACTAAAACTACAAGGTATATTTTACCATTTTGATGAAGTATATCTGCCATCTCTATTTTGGATGGATTCATATCTTGGGCACTAATGTTTAAGCTGAATAAAAGCAAGCTTAGAAATGGTAAGATTATTTTCTGAATTCTGTTCATATATATGTTACTTGAAATGAATATGGAATGTTGATGCTACTTAAGGAACAAGAAAAGAAAAGGAGATTGTGCATAGTAAGTAGTTTAAGAAAGCAATTCGGGGTTATTGAGTTTGCAAATTCTATAACGTAATGTAGTGATCCATACACCCAAAAGTATCCAAGCAAACATGGCAGGGATTGACAATTTTCGAAATGCAGCTGCTTGAGAATACAAGGCTTCAAAAGGTTTACTGTCAGTTCCTGGGTGCAAGGATTTGAAATGCGCTGGAATTATAAACAATAAAGGTATGATTAATGCAAAGGCGAATATATTGTACACAGCACTGAGACGAGCTTTTTTATCCGCATCCTTGACTGAATTTCTTAGAAGTAAATAAGCAAAATACGTCAGTAGACAAAGTGCAGCACCTACTTGTTTAGGGTCGTTGCTCCAAGGAGCGCCCCAAGCTACTGAAGCCCATTCCATGCCAGTTAGCATACCTAAAGAACCAAAAACAACACCCACATGTACAAATTCTCTAGATAAGATATCGTGTTTTGTTTGGCTGTTTTTAAGGTATAAAATACTGTAGATCGCTGAAACTAAAAAACAAACTATCATCACATACCACATGGGTACATGATAAAATAAGTTTCTGGCAGATTCGTTCAATTTGGGTATGGCTGGAATGGGTAAGATGATTCCTGCTGAGAAGATATAGATTAAAAGAAGCACACAGAGTATTTTCCACCAATGTTTCGCCATAAAAAAATATTTGCAAATATATAGGCTTACAAATGAAACTAGGGAAAATAGTCGAAGAATAATACCGAATCGGAAAGAAAAATTAGTGCTTAATCTAAAAATGAAGGTTCATTCTAAAGAATTGATTTTAAACCAAACAAACTTATTAAACCAAAGAAAACTTTTCGATATCATTCATTTCTAAGAAAATGAATCTCATATAAATCGTATGCTGTATTGCGGCAAGGATAGTAGTGAAAAGCCCGCATTCCGAGAGGCTTCACGACACTTGAACATTAATCAACACTTGATAGCCGATTCGGAAGAGGACTTGGAACGGATAGCCTGTGTGCCGCCCAAAAAATAATAAATAAAATGAGTTAGTTTCCTACAATGCGAAGTTTTGCATAATTGAGCATGATCTTTTTTTGACCCATGGTGCCAAAATCTATGGTGGCAATTTTATTAGCAATAGGTCCTTCCAAGGTGATGACCTTTCCCATACCGAATCGTTGATGTTCGACAGTCATGCCTGCAAGAAGTTGGGAAGTATCGTCAGCCTCGAAACTCGCATTGACTGGTTGTTGATTAACTCTATTTGCGGGAATTATTTTTTTCTGTTGAATAGCATCTCTATCAATGCTGCCTGATTTCGGTAAATTGTTAGTGAAAGTAGTTCGTTG
>CAZSUF010000003.1:35708-38083 GCA_964609875.1 uncultured Bifidobacterium sp. | reverse complement strand
TGTCGCGGTAGTTCTGATTGTGAACTATCGAGTAATGCTTCGGGAATTTCTTTTAAAAATCGACTTGGGTCGTTTTGAATTAGGCTTCCAAAGCGATAGCGATTATTGGCGAAACTCACGGCTACTTTAACTTTTGCTCTTGTAATGGCCACGTAAAATAATCTTCTTTCTTCCTCAAGATCTTCACGGTCGTACATACTCATAGAACTAGGGAAAATATTTTCTTCCATGCCCACTACAAAAACGCAAGGAAATTCGAGCCCTTTAGAAGCGTGCACCGTCATGAGTTTGACCACATCTTGTTCCTCTTCATTGCCTTCATCGGCATCGGTTAGCAAGGTAATTTGTTGGAGGTAGAGGCCTAAATTTTTTTCTGTGAGTTCACCTTCTTCGTCGGGTGTTTCTGTAAATTCTTTGATAGAGTTGAGTAATTCTTGGATATTTTCATAACGAGCTAAACCTTCTACAGTTTTGTCTGTATAAAGTTCTTTCACGATACCGCTACTTTTTCCAACTTCGAAAGCTAATTCGTAGGCATTCTTTTTTTCGAGAAGGCTGTGAAAATACTTGATCATCATCACAAAAGAGTCAATGGCGGTTTGTGTAGATCCTTTAAATCCGAATTCGGCACTGCGATTGAGAACTTCCCAAAAGCTTATATTATGTTCACTAGCTAATAGTGAAATTTTATTGAGGGTAGTGGTGCCAATACCTCTAGCTGGATAATTGATAATACGTTTGATGGCTTCTTCGTCTTGGGTATTGACTAACACACGTAAGTAAGCGATGAAATCTTTAATTTCTTTTCTGTGATAGAAGGATAGTCCACCATAAATTTTATAGGGAATATTTAAACGCCTCAACGATTCTTCAAAGGCACGGCTTTGGGCATTGGTACGATATAGAATTGCAAAATCTTTATTACTAAAATGATTGCGTAATTTGTTTTCAAGAATAGAATCTGCGACAAATTTACCTTCATCATTATCTGTAAAAGTGCAAACAATTTTAACTTTCTCACCAGCATCTTTATCAGTCCATAATTCTTTTTTGATTTGATTTTGGTTATTAGAAATGATGGTGTTGGCAGCATCGAGTATAGTGCGTGTACTTCTATAATTTTGTTCTAATTTAATGATTCTCACATCGTCATAATCCTTTTGGAATTGAAAAATATTTTCCATGCTTGCACCTCTAAAAGAGTAAATACTTTGGGCATCATCACCTACAACGCAAATGTTTTCATTCAGGGCACCCAAGAGTTTGATGATATGGTATTGAGCAAGGTTGGTATCTTGATACTCATCTATCATAACGTATCTAAATTTATGTTGATACTTAGCAAGTGCGTCAGGAAAATTAGATAAAAGGATATACATATTCACCAATAAATCGTCGAAATCCATAGCGCCATTTTTAAAACATCTTTTGCTATAGGCTTCAAAAATTTGTCCGATTAATGGTCGATTGCTTCTTGCGTCTTCTTGCTGAATATGATGGTCTTCTTGATATTCTTTGTACGTATTTAAATTATTTTTTGCAGAAGAAATTCTGTTGTAAACAAATGAAACTTTGTATTGTTTATCGTCTAGATTTTTTTCTTTGATGATGCTTTTTAATACACTCTTGGCATCTTCAGTATCATAAATAGTAAAATTTGATGGGTAACCTAATTTTTCAGCTTCAACACGTAATATTCTTGAAAAAACAGAGTGAAAAGTACCTATGTAAAGATTTCGAGCTTCTTGGTTGCCGAGCGTTAATTCTATTCGTTCTTTCATTTCTCTGGCTGCCTTATTGGTAAAGGTTAAAGCCAAAATCCGAAATGAATCTACGCCTAAATGAATTAAATGAGCGATGCGTGTGGTGAGCACTTTAGTTTTACCTGACCCTGCTCCTGCAACTATCATCAAAGGGCCTTCAGTATGCAATACAGCTTCTCTTTGCTGTTCATTCAATGGCAATAAATATTCCTGCATGTGGGCAAATGTAATGAGTATTTAGCAGACCATCAATTAGACATTTACACATGAATACCCACACCTTGAAAGCTTAACTGCGCGGATTCCAAACTGTTTCTTTTCCACCCGCTTGATGGAGAATAAAACGAGAAAGAACAAATAAATAGTCCGAGAGTCTGTTTAAATATCGAATCACCGCGTCATCAATAAATTGATTTTCTTGTTGGAGTGCCACACAAACCCTCTCTGCTCGGCGGCAAACACAGCGGGCAACATGGGTTTGAGATGCTGCTACATTGCCACCTGGGAGTACAAAGTTTTTTAATGCGGGTAAAACTTTATCCATTTCATCCATATCATTTTCTAGTAAAAGAATATCTTCTTCATTCAAATCAGGGATATGCATTTTTGTTT
>CAZSUF010000003.1:33060-35698 GCA_964609875.1 uncultured Bifidobacterium sp. | reverse complement strand
GTCGATCTTGGATTTCTTTTAAACGTCCATTTATATGATTATCTGCTTGTGAGTCACTGATAATTCCTATCCAAGAATTCAATTCATCTACGGTGCCATAGGCTTCGATTCGAATATGATTTTTTGGAATTCTTGTTCCCCCTATGAGGCCGGTCATGCCCTTGTCGCCGGTTTTCGTGTATATTTTAAATGACATAGTTTATTATGGGGGTTATATTTTTTTCATGATTTCGTAAAGATTGAAGACATCTTCATATTTATTATACAAAGGCACAGGTGCAATGCGAATTACATTAGGTTCTCTCCAATCTGCCATGATGCCTTTTTGTTGAAGTGTTTCAAACACTTCTTTTCCTTTAGAAGAGAAAAGTAAGGAGAGTTGACAGCCTCTTTCAATTGGATTTGAAGGGGTGATTATCTTAAATTTCAGGTTCGTTAATTGTTTGAGTAATAATTCGGTGTAGGCTGTTAATTGAAAACTTTTTTCGGCTAATTTATCCATACCTACTTTGTCGAAAATATCTAACGAGGCTCTGTGGGCAGCCATGTTAAACACTTGTGCATTACTCATCTGCCAACTTTCAGCAGATTTCATAGGTTTAAATCCTTTTTTCATCTTGAATCTTGTTTTCTCATCATGTCCCCACCAACCAGCAAGTCGAAAAGTATTTTTATCTTTACTGTGTTTTTCATGCACATAAATACAAATTCTTAATCTATTGAATTAAATATTTATAAGAGCACCAGCATGCAAAATCAACCTTCCAATCGTGCAGGTGTAAGACCTTATTTCCGACAGCATGAGCCAAATCAAATCCAACTTTTGCCCCTGCTTTATGCCCAATTTCAGTAATTTTTTGAAGATCAAAATATTGTCCAGTGTAATAATTAACACCGCCAAATAACACCAAAGCAAGTTCATTTTTATTTTTCAAGATGGTAGATTCAATGTCTTCCATTCTGAGCGTATGTTCTCCTTTGCGAGGTGAAATTTCAATAATTGCTTTTTCTGGATCAAAGCCGTGCATTTGCACTTGAGTCTCCATGGCATACATATCAGAAGGGAAGGCACCTGCTTCCATGATGATTTTGTATTTTTTCTTGGTTGGTTTGTAGAAAGAAAGCATGAGTAAATGCAAATTGACTGTCAAGGTGTTCATGGCAACCACTTCATTAGGCAAGGCACCTACAATTTTTGTCAAAGATTCTGTGAAAAAATGATGATATTTAAACCAAGGCCTTTTAGCTAAAAAATGACCTTCAACGCCAAATTCGCCCCAGTCTTGAAGCTCTTCTTCAATGATTTTTTTAGCTTCTTTTGGCTGAAGCCCGAGAGAATTACCACATAAATAGATCACCTCTTTACCTTGGTGTTTTGGCATGATAAATTGATCTCTGTATTTTGAGACATTATCTGCATCGTCTAATTCGCAGGCATATTCTCTGGTAGTTTTAAAGGCATTTAAATTCGACTTCATCTCTAAATTATTACTGAATAATGAGCGGTAAAAATAAGCATTCGAAATTTTAGAAAAGGACTTATTTTTGAAGTTCTTATTTTTGATAAAAATAAAGTTTAATAAAAACACTCAAATTAATCAGTAAATCGCCTATCTCCATTATTTTTAATCTTAGTCAAGGTATTACATGATAAATCCACTTAAAAACTCTTTTTCTTTATATGAAATCTTTGTTTAAAATAATTATTATAGCTAGCATTTTAGTATTTTTTCAATATGAAATAATTGCTCAAGTACCTTACCAATTTAATTATCAAGGTGTGGCTCGAGATTTAAAAGGCGATGCTTTAAGTAATCGCAAATTATCCATCAAATTAGCTATTTTGCCTGAAATTGATGCTACACAAGCGGAATTTGAGGAGATTCAGCATGTTGAAACAAACGAATTTGGTTTGTATCAATTGAAAATTGGAAGTGGAAAAACAATGTATGGCAACATGAAAACTGTGAAATGGGAAAGCGGGAACAAATATATTCGAGTAGCCATTGATCCAAATGATGGGATTGAATTTAATGAAATTGGGATTACTCAATTATTATCTGTTCCATATGCCATTTATGCAGATAAAGCAGGAATCGCAAAGGAAGTGGTTCATGAAAACTCAAAAACAAGAGCAGGAGTTCAAAATTATCTTTCTAAATTTAGTTCAACGGGTTCAAGTAGTGAAGAAATTAATTCTCAAATTTTTGACAATGGAACCAATATTGGTATTGGAACAAACACGCCCGATTTGGGTGTGAAGGTTCAGGTTGAAACAAATTCTTCAGGCGAGTTTATTAGAATGCAGAATAAGGATACCATTGGTTTTGGTTCATTTTCTATGTATAATGATATTGCCAACAAGTATGCAACTTTTACAAAATATGGAAGTTTGTATCCTGGTGGTTATAATGGCATAGAACTACAATATCCTTTTGCTAATATGTTAGCCTTTGGAAATAATGGTGGACCTTTTTTATTATCTACAAGTGGCAATATTGGTCTTTCGATTTATAAAGCCAATTATAGCAAATTGAAATTTAATGTAGATTTCAATTCTGAGAATGTGGGTATCGGAGGAAATGCTTCACCAGCTGCTCAGATTCACTTTAATCAAAGTACCATTGGGGATACTTTA
>CAZSUF010000003.1:26071-33050 GCA_964609875.1 uncultured Bifidobacterium sp. | reverse complement strand
TATAAAACTCCTTATTTATTCTATTTTTCTCTTTATTATAAATTTTAGTTATTGGGGATACTTTAAAATTAACCAATGGAGGCACGGGTCATTCTTTAACCGATGGACTCGATATTTACAACAATGGCAATGCTTCCTATATCATAAATAGAGAAAATAGCACCTTGACTTTGGGTTCAAATAATACTTCGCATTTACAGTTAGCCTCTAATGGTAAAACAGAAGTTTTAGGTGCCCTCAGGATTGCTGGAGGGAGTCCAGGTGTAGATAAAATTCTTACTTCTGATGCAAATGGAAACGCAACTTGGAAAAATTTAGATACAGCAAATGGCAATTCGGTATGGAAAACAAATGGTAATCTTGGTTTAAGTGCTTCGCAGTATATTGGCACACAAGATACACAAGCTATTAAATTTAGAGTGAATAATATGCCATTTGGATATTTGTCAAATGGAGGCAATATTGCTTTTGGAAAAAATGCTATGCCTAATTTAAATGCAGGAAATAATAATATTGTTTTAGGCTTTGAAGCCATGAAAAATAATCAAAGCTTAAGTAATAATGTGGCTATTGGATCTGCAGCCATGAGAGAGTTTACAAGTGGCAGTACAAATATTGCTATTGGAGGGGCAATGACCCAAGGTACTAATTTAACTAATAATATTGCCATCGGTAGCGCTGCAGGAGGATATCAGACTAAATTAAGTGATAATATTTTTATTGGCAATAATACAGGCGTACCCAACTATGGAAACGGCTATAGCAACACGTCATTAAAAGATAATATAGCTATTGGTAGCTTTGCCTTTGCTTCAATTGGTAAACCAATTCCAGATTCGCAAACCAATAATATAGCCATTGGCACTTATGCTTTAGCAAGTTCAAATGCAATAGGCAATATTGCGATAGGTACCTATGCTGGCCGATATTTATCAACCAATAATAATATAGCTATAGGTAATGATGCCCTAACTGGTGGTTGTACAGGAAATGCAATCACTGCCATAGGATGGAAGGCTTATAAATCTGGAGTGAATATTCAATCATCTATTTCCATAGGCTACAATTCCAATGAAAGCACCATTTCAGGAACCGGAAATACAACTTTAGGAGTAGCTGCAGCGGGATTAAAAAACTCTGGAGATAGAAATTGCTTTATTGGTTGGCATAGTGGAATAAGAAATACTACAGGGAGTGATAATGTATTTGTTGGTGTGCATGTTGGTGGACTTCAAAGCAATACATCCAATTCGTCTTCTTTGATTGGCTCTTATGCTGGCTATAATTTATCTTCAGGTACTGAAAATACCTCATTAGGTTTCGAAACATTATACAATACAACTTCAGGTTCTGATAATATTGCCATTGGATATCAGGCTGGTAAATTTATGACCACCCAAAGTAATGTGATTGCCATCGGGTATCAGGCCGGAGCCAATAATACCCAATCTAATCGTGTAATTATTGGATACAATGAATTGCCTCGCTTTGCCAATGCTGCTGCTGCTGCTGCTGCACTGCCTTCTTCTGGCCCAAATGGAGTTTATGTATATTGGAATACTACCACCAACCAAATTATGGTGAATCCTTAGTTTTTGATTAAAGATTATATTTGAGTTCACATTCTATAAGATTCCAACGCAATGTTGTATTTTGTCGTCTAGACTAAAATCAATTTTATGAGGATCTTCATTCGTATTGTTTTTTGTATTATTTTATTAGCAGAATCCACCTTTGCTCAAGAGTATAAAGCAAATTCATTTTTAAGTCAAGATATTTTTCAAACAGATTATTTTATAGAAAACAAGGGACAATTTGAGTATAAAACTAGACAAGATAATCATATAGCTTATGCAATCGATCATAAAGGAATGAGGATCTATTTTGATTCCAAAGGATTTGTTTGGGAAATGAAAAAAGCAATAAGAAAAAGCAAAAGTCAGATTGAATCTGAAGGAATTGCTAAGGCTGATAGAATTCATAAGTATATCATTCAAGAAGATAAAATCAGAATGAATTGGCTCAATGAAAATAAGAATTGTGTAATAAAGCCTTTCGAAAAAAGTAATCACTATTTCCCTTATGGAGAGGCAAAGTTGAATAGTTATGGGTATAAAAAAATTCAATATACAAATCTCTATAATCATATAGATGTAGATTATGTGATTCACCCAAAAGGAGGTATTGAGTATTCATTAATTTTGAATAAAGGTTTTGATTTAAATCAAGTTCAATTCGAATATCCAAATCATGTAGTCAGCTTGCAAAACAACCAACTTCGTATTCAAACTCAAGTGGGTGATTGGGAAGAAAAAGAATTGAAAGCATTTTATGAAGATGGTACAACCATTCCATGTGCGTTTACTTTAAAAGATCAAAAAATAGGTTTTGAATTTCTAGAACCAATAAACAAAAACAAAAAAATCATTATTGATCCTTGGGTCACGCCTATTACAACCTTAACTAATGTATCTGGTAATGGTAGTAATCGTGGTTTTGATGTAGATTATGATTATGCCGGAAATTTATACGTATTTGGTGGGGGAGACTATTTTGGAAGTACGGTGAATTCTAAAGTGGCGAAATATTCTCCAACAGGGACATTACTTTGGACATTCAATGGCGTATTAGTTTCACCTTCTTGGAATTCAGGCGCAGGTGTAGGTAAAGTATCAAACTTTGTGGTTGACAAACTAAGTGGAAAATTTTATATGGGACAAGGGTGGGTATCCACGGGAACCGTAATTGTTCGTTGTGATGCGAATGGAAATTATGATAATTTTATTTCAACAGCGAATACAAATTTTGAAGAATTATGGGAAATGAATTTCGATTGTTCTACTGGTAAAATACTCGGTTTTGGAGGAGGCACAACCACAAATATTAATTTAGGTGTGATAGATGCTTTAGGCGGATTTACAATGTCAAATGTATCTGGGGCTGCACCTGGATTTCAAGATATTCTCAATTCTACTATATCAGGTAGTGGTGAAATTTTTGTATCTATGGCATGTGGGATTGATCAAACACTCGACAATGTCTTGATCAAAGTGAATTCATCCTTGAATGGAAATATTTGGATACAACCCTCTGGTGTAGCCTCGTTTTCAGAAGCCAATAATAAACCGTATCTGAGTCCATATTCCTCCAATGGATTTAATGCCTTGCATGCAAATAATAATTTTCTTTATTATTATGATGGAAGTATTCTAAAGGCATTTAGTAAGGCTACAGGTTTAGCAGTCGGAAATCCAGATACTATCAATGGCTTTATTTTGAAAAATCAAGGCGGAATTTATGCAGATGAATGTGATAATGTATATGTTGGTGGGGATAGTGGAAATATAAAAGTATTTCATTTTGATGGAACTAACTTTAATGCCCTGCCTGATATGCAAATTGCAGGAACAACAGGCCATGTATATGATATTAAATATCATAGTGGAAACGGCTTGTTATATATTAGCGGTGAAAGCTTTACAGCAACTCAATCTCGATCTCAAGTTTGTGTTGATACAACTACCTTAAATGCTAGCTTATCAATGAATTGTCTTCAGGCCACCATTCATCTAAATAATGCTGATCCAAGTGCACAGTATACTTATATTTGGACAGATAGCGCCACGAACACCATTCTTCAAAATCATAGTGGTGCAGGGTTGGCAAATGACACCTTGATGAATGTTACAAATGGCATTGTATATCATGTGCTCGTGATTAAGAATGCATTATGTGGTGGAAGTAGTCAAACATTTAGTTTTATTGGTGCCAATTATTTAGTCATCAATAACGCACCCATTTTATGTTATGGTCAACAATGCCAAGTAAACGGACATACCTATTCACAAAGCGGACAATATTATGATACTGTAAAAGCCCAAGTAGGTTGTGATACCATCATACACACAAATCTGACTATTTTACCTAAGTCTAGTTCTTTGCAAAATCCTCAACTTTGCAAAGGGCAACAGATTATCGTAAATGGACATGTATACTCAAGCACAGGTGTCTATACCGATACCCTGAAGACGGCCCTTGGTTGTGATTCGATTATCACAACAGATTTAAAAGTAAATGAACTTTCTTTCACAAGTCAACAAGTAGTATTGTGCAATGGAAATTCATTTAGGGTGGGTAATCATGTATATAATTCAAATGGTACTTATGTAGATACACTTCAAAATGCAACTGGATGCGATAGTATTATTACTTCTTTAGTTAAAGTAGATTCTTCTTCTACTTCTTCTTTCTATATTCCAAATGCATTTTCACCTAATGGCGATAAAACCAATGATTGTTTTGGTATGAAACATTGGCCTGTCCTTGAAAGTTTTAGCCTCATTATTTATAATAGGTGGGGACAACAAGTATATGCTACTAAATCTACTCAAGAATGTTGGGATGGAAGATTTGCGGGTAGAAACGCAGATATGGGCGTGTATTTTTATTATATTAAAGCAAAAACTTCTTGCGGTGATATTATCAAAAAAGGAGATATTAATTTAATTCGCTAAGCCCTTTTAAATCATGGTAATTTTTATTCTCCCAATTTCATGAGGACATTAATATACTACCTATAGTTTTGATCTGGAATTTTAGGAGAATAAAACTTTAGCACTTAATTTCACCTGAATTTTTAGGATAAAAACCTAACAGAACATGATACAAGAAATTTCACTTGAGTTAATACCCGAGCAATATGCTTCGATAGATTCGCTAAAAGCATGTATTCTAGCACATTTAAATTTGCCTAAACATGCTGACTTACAATTCAGAATTTTGCGAAAATCAATTGATGCTAGAGGTCGTGCTATAAGAATATTACTTAAAATTCAAGTAGCCATTGGGCAACAAAATTTACCTGCCATTCCCAATTCTTTTGAAGCAAGTAATGTAAGTCTTGGCGATGAAGTACATATTGTAGGAGCAGGTCCAGCTGGTATTTTTGCAGCTTTGCGATGTATCGAAGTTGGACTCAAACCTATTATTTTTGAAAGAGGAAAAGATGTTCGATCCAGAAGAAGAGATTTAGCCATCCTAAACAAAGAAGGCATTCTGAATGAAGAAAGCAATTACTGTTTTGGCGAAGGAGGTGCTGGCACATATAGCGATGGGAAATTATACACACGTAGCAATAAGAGAGGCGATATCCAAAAAGTCTTAAGTTGGTTTCATCATTTCGGTGCCGATGAAAATATTCTATACGAAGCACATCCTCATATTGGAACAAACAAACTTCCTCATATCATCGAAGCCATGAGAGAAATGATTTTATCGTGCGGTGGAGAAATTCATTTCAATACTAAGTTGACAGATATTCATGTTTCATCAAATCAAATTAAAGAACTTGTATTAAATCAGCACCTCAGAGTACCTGTTCAACAAGTGATTCTCGCAACTGGACATTCAGCGAATGATATCTATGAACTTTTATTTCAACATAAAATTCTTCTCGAAGCAAAGCCTTTTGCCTTAGGCGTCAGGGTAGAACACCCACAAGCTTTAGTGGATGAAATTCAATATCATGGAAAAGCTCGAAATGAAATATTGCCTCCTGCAAGTTATAGCTTGGTCGAGCAAGTCAATGGCAGAGGCGTTTTTTCATTTTGCATGTGTCCAGGTGGAATTATTGCGCCTGCATCAACGCATCAAGGGGCTTTAGTAGTGAATGGTTGGAGCCCCTCAAAAAGAAATAATCCGTTTGCCAATAGTGGTATGGTTGTGAGTGTTCAGCCACAAGATTACCTTAATAATACTGCCTTAGGCGGACTTCTTTTTCAACATCAAATTGAAGAAAAAGCTTTCAAAGCTGGAGGTGGTCGATTTGTGGCACCGGCTCAACGATTAACTGATTTTGTTCAACATATTAGCTCTTCCACTTTGCCAGCATGTTCTTATATTCCTGGTGTTACTTCAACTAATTTACATACAATTTTTCCAAAAGATATTTCTCGTAGTTTGGCTCAAGGCTTTGAAGCTTTTGGTAAAAAAATGAAAGGCTTCCTTAGCCGCGAAGCTATTGTAGTAGCCACTGAAAGTAGAACATCTTCGCCTGTAAAAATTCCGCGTGACAAAGAAAGTTTGCAACATCTTCAAATTCAAAATTTATATCCTTGTGCCGAAGGTGCTGGCTATGCCGGGGGTATAGTCAGTGCCGCCATGGATGGTATGCGTATTGTAGATAAAATAAAAGAATCAATTTCTTTGTAGTTTGGGTGGCATACAGGCTATCGCTCATACTCCTCTCCCGAATCGGCAAACCACATTCGGAATAAGTCAACATTATAGAATGCCTCTCGGGATGCGGGGTATCCGCTCTATCCTTGCCACAATACAAGTTTGTAGTAGAAATGATGTTTGGTCTCATGAATTTAAAATGCTTCATGAATTAAAGCGGGACTCTTGAGCAATTCAGGAACAAGCGAGACGCTTGCACCATTAAATCAGGCTAGTCATAGCTGAAGCTTTGGTGTAACTGAAATTTTTAATGAATGATGAAATATTTGATATACGGAAACAAAACCTTTTCTTCCTTGCCAAATTTTGTCATAAATATTTTAGTGGCATCAAAATAAATTTCCTTCACATGCTTGAATGACTTGATTTCATTTTTCACCTTTTCAGGAATTATAGAACCTTTTAATTTATAAGTTGTAAAATCTGAATCACCGTATCCTATGGTTAATTCAAATGAAGCAATATCATAACTTGTTAATCCCTCTTCAGTACTGATAAAGTTTAAACTATCTTGTTTCAAAAACTCCTCCAATGTTGTGTAATAATCATACAGGTTTCCATATTGAAGATACGAATAAATATTCCGTTTAAAAGTAATGTCAATTTCTTCACTCGGTTGAATTATTTTAAAGTATTCTGCATCATCGAAATAATATTCTTTTTCAAAATAGGCAAAATTATAAATATCATTTTCAAGAGATATATTTCTTTCAATGTTTTCATTATCGTTCAATAATATATT
>CAZSUF010000003.1:14025-26061 GCA_964609875.1 uncultured Bifidobacterium sp. | reverse complement strand
TTGTCAATTTTCCTTCCTTTTCAATAAATTGAACATTCGGATTTTTTTCATCATACCAATTAACAAAGGCAGCAATTCCATTCACTTTTTTCGGGAACACATTGCTTCCATAATCGAAATGCTTAATAAGGAATTCATGATAACTAGAATCTTCTTCTTCGTTTGAATACTTGTATGGGAAATACCAATTATTCTCATGAAATTCAACATCGCCAAGACTAATAAATTTTTCGAGCCTTGTAGGGTATTTGTGCGCAAATTCTTTGAGTTCTGTTTCGGAGAGTTTTACACGAATTTTACTTAAACTCTTTTTATAAATAACTTTCCCCGTCAAATCATAAACAACTAACTGGTAAAAATTGTGAAATTTGATATTACTAATTCCAAGTATGTATTGTTGATTGGGTGAAATAAATACCTGTCTCAAGGCAGGACATGGGTTTTTGAAAATAGTTTTTCCGCTTGCCTTGTCTTTAACTTCTATAAATGAATATCTATTTAAATTACTTTTAAAGATGGCATCTTCTCCGAATCTCACATCATTAAATAATTCATCTACTCTGCGGTCAGAAAAATCATGATAATGAAATACACTATATTTTTCTGATTCGCATTGTGCCATATTTATTCCACTATAAATAGCCACCTGTGCTTTGCAAAACAGGTTGGAACATATGCCAATAAAAGTAAAAAGAATTATTATTTGTTGTTGTTTAAGTATGTTACTCAATAAATGCTTCATGATACTTAGGTAATTTTATTGTTTATTTAGTTCACTGTTAAAGCCTGATCTGAAATACGAACAAACAAATCTTTTATGTTCAATCAATGGAATAGGGTAAAATATTTTAGTGTAATTCCTCATACAAGAGCTAATTTCATTGATAAGCTATGAAGATAAATATTCTTAGGAAGAATTATGTATTGTAACATAATTCATTATTCATCGGACGGATATTTTTTTAGAATTTTAAAGTAAGTAGGATTTGTTTCGAGATATTGTACTAGGATGCTATCACCTGGGTTGAAAATATCATATTTTTCATAAAATTCAAGTTCATAGGTTTTGCCATTTCGATTGGTTACATCAAAGTAATTGATAAACTTGAAATGTTTCGGGCCGCCTTTATTCGTATAATGCTCTCCTTGTTTATAGTGAATCAATGCTGTGGTTATCTTACCCTCTTGACTAATTTTGATTTGCTTGAAATTTTCTAGCATGTTGTCTACTTTCGAAATGATTAAAATGGGTAGTATGCTTAGAATTAGAAAGAATAAGTTAATTATAGTTTTACTTAATTGTTCATATGAATACCAATTTTTATTTTCGAAATAAGAGTAGATAGATGTAAGAGAAAATGCATAGAGATATATGAGACCTACAAATAGAACTAAAAAAAGTACTCCTTTAAGAATTGGATAAATGAGTAAGTCATCTTGAAATTGACCTAATTGGATAAAATAGAATAGAAACGGCTCAATTCCGAATAAGGCAATTATTAAAATTACAAGTTTGGTTTTCATACCTTCGTTAAATTGAATTTATTTAAAAATTTCTAATATTAAAGAACCTTAGTAAATATTTTAAATATTCTCTAAAACCTTACTCCTAACACAAAACCCGCATTGTAAGCAGTAAAGTTTATCCAATCATGTTTAACAACATAAGGATCAGGAATCAATGTATTTTGATAACCCACGCCAATGCCTGTATGCAATCCAAGACTAAATCTTTTGGTTATTTGATAATTGATTCCATTTAAAATCTGAAATATATTAAATGCATCTCCTTTGCCTTTGGAGATATTTTCATAATAAAATAGACCAGACTTGCCGCCTATGCCTGTGTAATATTTTAATTTGCCTTGACGTGTAGGATAAAATTTTAATTCATAAGTGGCTCCCGCCATTTGTTGATTATTTGACATAAACACACCCGCTTTGATGCCTATTAATCCTTTCAAAATGATACGTTCTAAGTAAACTCCTCCTGATAAATAAACTTGGTTTTCTGTACCAATGATTTTCAAGGGCTGCAAGGTCAATTGATTTTTCCCTAGTTTTTTTAAAACCTTTGTTGAAGAGGGTACTGATTTTTGTTGACTAAAATCGTCTACAGTCTTATTTTCATATACAATTTTCGTTACGGTGGCAAGGTCTATTGTATAAGTAGGCCCATCTAAATTATCAAACCTTTTAAATTGAATATCACTTTTGCCAACATTCAACACTTTGGCTTGAATTTCAGTTTGGTCTTTTTTGTAAATAATATCCTGAGCCCAACTTGTTTTATGACAAAATAAGCAAGCTAAGATAAAAATAAGAAATCGATACTGCATGGAATGAATTTAAGCAACTACAGCTCTTTCATCTGCATAATGTGCTATTCCAAAATTTCTGGTTTGTGCTTCTTCAGGATGTGTAACATGCCATTCAAATTCATCTCTGAAGTGTCTAATTGCAGCAGCAACAGGCCATGCAGCTGCATCTCCTAATGGACAAATGGTATTTCCTTCGATCTTTCGTTGAATATCCCACAATAAATCAATATCCGACATTTTACCCTTCCCGTATTCGATATTCTTTAGAATTTTATACATCCATCCAGTGCCTTCTCTACAAGGTGAGCATTGTCCACAACTTTCATGATTATAAAAATGCGCTAGGCTCATGGTATGTCTAACTACACATTGGTCCTCATCTAACACGATAAATCCACCACTTCCCATCATGGTTCCTGTATCAAAACCACCATCAGAAAGGGATTCGTAATTCATATAACGTGTTTCTCCTTTGGCTGTTTTAAGTAGCAAGTTAGCAGGTAAAATAGGTACAGATGATCCTCCAGGAATACAGGCTTTTAATTTTTTACCATTCGGAATGCCTCCACAATATTCGTCGCTATAAATAAATTCTTCTACACTACATGTCATGTCAATTTCATAAATCCCTGGCTTATTGATATTGCCACAAGCTGAAATTAATTTAGATCCTGTACTTTTTCCTACACCAATTTTTGCATATTCTTCGCCACCCATGTTTACAATTGGCACCACAGCTGCAATTGTTTCTACATTGTTGACCACAGTAGGGCAGCCCCACAAACCTTTTACCGCAGGAAAAGGAGGTTTAATTCTTGGATTTCCTCTACGTCCTTCAAGTGATTCGAGTAGGGCAGTTTCTTCACCACAAATATAAGCACCTGCACCACGCTGCACATAAAGCTCTAAATCATATCCTTTGCCTAAAATATTTTTACCTCAATGGCATGCTCAAGAATGTCAACGATCCAAGCATATTCACCACGAATATAAATATAAGAGGTATTAGCACCTAAGGCATAGGAAGAAGTAATCATACCTTCAATTAATAGATGCGGAATAAACTCCATCAAATATCTATCTTTAAACGTACCAGGTTCACTTTCATCGGCATTGCAAACTAAATAACGAGGTACGCCTTCGGGTTTGGCTAAGAAACTCCATTTCATACCCGTTGGGAAACCCGCACCGCCACGTCCACGAAGTCCACTCTTCTTGACTTCTTCTGTAACTTCGTCTGGGGTTAATTGATTCAGTGCTTTTTCCACGGATGTATATCCACCATGAGCCCTATAGGCCTCATAAAAACGAATACCGGGAACTTTGTCATTTGCTAAAAGGAGTCTTATACTAGCCATAGGGCGCAAAATTCGTGTTTATAATTAGTTTTATCAAATTTGAATTGCATTTTTTATCTCAATCTATCTGAGTCGCGAATGAGTTTTTCATCAGCTTTGATGCCCATAATGGCTAAGCCAAGAAAAAGTATGCTAATGAAAGGGAATAAAATGCCAAGATAAATATCCGGACCTAACACGCCAACTACTAATTTTTTATCCATGCTGCTAAATTGCGCATCATAAAACATGTATGCCGCATTCGCAACATGAAGAATTATCGCCAAAAAACATAATTTAATTTGCTGGGCTCTCTGTTTGTACTGAAAAATAATAAACAAGGTAAACAAGGCTATAAGAATAGTTGAACCCATTAAAATAGAATTATGTTTGGCATTGAGTTGAGCCATAGATCCAGAAAAGGCCGCATTATCATGTATTATGCCATAGCTTGAGAAAAAAATACCTAAAGAAATTATGGCGGAAATGAGCAGCCACAGACTTTGTTTTCGTTGAATCATCTTAAAAATTTTGTGCAAGATATTCTTTTTCTTGAAGTGTAAAAACTACAAATTAAAATGCGTTTAAGTATTCAGGAATAGCAATACTAAATTCTCTCTATTGTTACATTTTATCCTAATTGTAAGGCTTCAATATGTCGAATAAAAGACATAAATGATAGAATGTGTGTTTTGTGTAATACTTTGAAATAGTTGCAAATGGATATCCACCTATGAACTATATGTCAAGCATCAATTTTTTAAATAACCAGTGAATTTAATTTCTTTTTGATTATAGGTGTCAATGCCTTCTTGTAGCTTATAGAAATAAGATTTAAGTGTATCGCCTTCGAAATAAAAACTTTGATAATAATTTTTTATAAAATTTTTCCTGTAATAATTACTACTAATCAAAAAGTCATACACAACTTGAGGATATACTTGTAAGGGGTTATTCTCATTGGCTGTGAAAATAATTTTATCATGTAACGAATCAATTTGAACATGTACAGAATCTGCATAGGTAGTATCCCAATTGGTGGTAATTCCGCCTTCTAGCGAAGTGAAATAAGCATTGGTTTGTCCAATATAGGTGTATGATTTGTAATTATACACGATCTCTTTTATATCTTCTTGACTAGATTTTTTCGAACAAGAAATTAATATGCAAACAAAACTTAATAGAGAGAGTAGTTTTAGCATAATAAAAAAATAGTATGTATAAGTGTTTAAAAATTAATGCAAATTAATATAAAACTAAAATAAAATACAAGCTTTTGTCAGAAGAAATAATTAATTTTTTTCAAATTTTAGTCTTTCAATATTCGATCCTTGATGAATCAGAATGAAATACATCCCTTTGGGCAATGAATTTAAATCTACAATGTATTCATGTTTACCTTTTTTGATCTTCTCGCCCATAGCATTATAAAGTGTATAATCAAAAGCATCTTGATTATTTACATGAAGACTTTCTGAACTTGGATTAGGAAACAGGATAAGCTTATTTTGGGGATGAATCTGTTGCAAGGTATTTGGTGTACACATTACTTGATTTAATTTTTCCCAGATTTGATTTGCAAATACATTGGGGACTTCAGAAGCTGCTGAACTTGGCTGATTACCCATTCTAACAACTACTAATCCTTGAGATGGACTGATACTTACAATTTGTCCGTTTTTTCCCAAACCTGCATACATGTCAGCGGGTGCAGCATTAGATAAGGGACCATTAAATACAATTTGTGAGGTTGGTAACATATAGGAAGATTTGCCATTTAACCACCATAAATAACCATAAGATTTATTGAGTGATTGAGATGTTTGGGTCATCTGGTTTATATAATTCATATCATGAAGCAAAGTATCTTGATTCCAAATACATGATTGTTGCATGAGTAAGCCAAATCTTGCCATACTTCTTACTTTGCTAAAAAAGACATTATCAAAATCAACTGTCAACCAAGTTCCAGTGATGCCTGTTTGGTTTTTTAATGCTTGTTGAGTATAAGTATTTATGGGCATGGAGGTCGCATTCACTAATACTTTTTCTAATAAGGTATAAGGTGCATTATGATAAGCCCAACGATTTCCGCTTGGTGCTAAATACTGCAAGCAAGTGTCTATCGTGCAATGATTATCAAGTATACCATCATCTAAGCCTGTTGTCATGGTAAGTTGATGAACGATTTTAATTTGATTCTCCTGAGTTGCAGAGCAGTCGGTCCAACCTGCATTTAAATACTTGGCACTTGTATCTTGAACAGACAAATATCCTTGCTCTTGTGCTTTGCCTATTAAAAACGAAGTAATGGTTTTACCCGCTGAAGCCCAATACCAAATACTGTCTTGTGTGAATGTGCCAAAGTATTTTTCTAAAACTATTTTGCCATCTTTCAACACCATAAATCCTTTCGTGTTTTCTTGTTCTAAAAAATTATATAAGGAATCTATTTTGTCGGTGCACCAACCTAAGGATGTAGGTGAAATGCTGTCCCAGGTTGCTGTAGAACTTATGGGAGGATAATATACAGATTGAGCTTGTGTGAAGAATACACTTGCTATACATAAAATCAACAGGCTAATTTTTTTCATAATTACAATATATTATTTAGTATAAAACTCTAAACTTTATGGTGTGTTCAATTAATTTGATTTCTTCTAATAAGGCTGTTTTATAATCAGTAGAAATATCTGTAATCACATAGCCTATTTCATCAGTAGTTTTTAAAAATTGTGCCTGAATATTGATGTGTTGCTTGGCGTAAATGGCATTGATTTTTGCTAGTATCCCCGGTGTATTTTCATGGATATGTAAAAGCCTATGAGAATTTTCAAAAGCGGGCAATTGCACTTCAGGGAAATTCACTGATCCATAAGTGTCCCCTTTGTTGATATAATATTTGATTTTGGCCGATACAAAGTCGCCTATATTAGCTTGTGCCTCTTCGGTGCTTCCTCCGATATGTGGAGTTAGAATCGTATTTGGCAAATGTCTTAATTCGCTTTTAAATTCTTCATCATTTGATTTGGGCTCATAAGGAAATACATCTACCGAACAACCCCAAATTTTACCTGAATCTACGGCGTTTTTCAAGGCGTGTATATCCACCACATGTCCACGAGAAAGATTCATGAAAATAGCATGATCTTTCATCAACTTAAATTCAGCTTCTCCAATTATTTGGGTATTAGATTCTCTACCATCCACATGCAGACTCACTACATCTGACAATTGAAGAAGTTCTTCTAAGCTATTACATTTAGTCGCATTACCCAGAGCTAGTTTATCACTAATATCGTAAAAATAAACTCTCATGCCTAAAGCTTCAGCTATGACAGAAAATTGAGAGCCTATATTGCCGTAACCAATTAAACCTAATTTTTTGCCTCGAATTTCGACACTATGTTGGGCGCTTTTGTCCCAAATACCGGCATGCATTTTATTGCTTTTAGTAAAAGTGTTTCGCATCAACATAATCATTTCTCCTACAGCTAACTCAACCACAGAGCGCGTATTAGAATAGGGCGCATTAAATACTACAATGCCTTTGCGACTACAATAACTTAAATCTATTTGATTGGTGCCAATACAAAATGTTCCAATACACATGAGTTTATTGGCTGCATCTATTACCTTGCTACTTACTTGAGTTTTAGATCGAATGCCTAAAATATGTACATCTTTAATTTTTTCGATGAGCTCATTTTCATCTAAAGCTTCCTTGATTGTTTCAATTTGATAACCTTCTTCAGTAAACAATTTCACTGCATTTGGATGCACGTTTTCTAAAAGTAATACCTTTATTTTATTCTTTGGATACGAGTCTGTTCTGTTCATGTCGTTAAACTAATATGTCATCTAAATTGTAAATAATATAATCTGCTTTGTTCAATAGTTGAGTACGTGCAATATTCTCAGCATATAAATAAAAGGTAGAAGCTAAACCTGCATCTCTAATTTCAAAATCTGTATACCCATCACCGATGACTTTCACTTCTGTTGAAAATTTCATACTTCTGGCCCATTTCACTTTGCCTTGTGGTTGCGACAACAAATTATCTTCACGATATCCAATCACAAATCCTTGCTCGTCAAAAACAAATTCATTGGCAATCACATGTTCAGCCTGAATACCAAAATCTCTAACCACGGGCCATATAAACTCTTTAAATCCTCCAGAAACAATATATATGGAGGCTTGATGTAATTGTATGGCAGCCTTGTTTTTAATAAATGACAAAGACACTTTTGTTTTCAATACTTCAACTAAAGCGTCAAGATCGTTTTTATGAATGCGTAATAATTGTATTCTTTCAGCAAGGGCCTTGTCAAAAGAAAGATTCCCATTCATGGCTTCATGAGTGATGTCGCTAATTTTTTGTTCTATGATTTCTTTAGCTGGATTATTTTTCAATACAATGTTGGCTAACTCATCAAGTGCCTCTACCTGGGTAAATGTACTATCAAAATCTATGATATAAATGGTAGGTGAATTCATCTAAGCTTAGAAAATTTTTCCAGGGTTTAAAATCAAATTTGGATCAAAGGCAATTTTTATTTTTTTCATGATGTCTAAGTTTATTTGATCTAATACTATGGGCATATACTCTTTTTGCACAAAGCCAATTCCGTGTTCTCCACTGATAGTGCCGCCTAGTGATTTACATAATAAAAATATTTCCTGAATAGCCTTCTTAATATCTGTTTTCCAAAATTCATCTGTATGCTGATCTTTTAAAATATTTACATGCAGGTTGCCATCACCAGCATGTCCATAACAAACTGTTCTTACTTGATAAGAAGCTGCAATTTTTTTAACTCCTTGAAAAAGTTCAGGCAATTTGCCTCGGGGCACTACAGTATCTTCTTCCTTATATACATTATTATGTTTAGTGGCTTCGCCTATGGTTCGTCTTAGCTTCCAGAAAAATTCTTTTTGTTCAGTACTATACGCAATTAAAGTATCCTCTGCCTCATATTGTTCAAGCACTTCACTAATTTTTTCGCAAGCACGCATTATTTCATCTTCTTCATGACCATCTACTTCTATCAACAAATAAGCTTCTACTTCATCTGGAATGGTAAATTGAAGCCCAGTAAATGCACTCGATAATCTGAAACCTTCTGGTTCTATAAATTCACATACAGAAGGCAAACATCCAGCCATGAAAATTCCTGCAACGGCTTCACAAGCTTGCACAGGACTTTTAAATGGAGCCAATAAGAGCATATTTTTGGATGGGTAGGGTATAAGTTTCAGCACAATTTTAGTGACGATGCCTAAGGTGCCTTCACTCCCTATCATCAAATGTGTGAGGTTATATCCAGTTGAATATTTCAAGGTGTTAGCGCCCGTCCAAATAATTTCACCAGTTGGAAGCACGACTTCAAGATTTAAAATATAATCTCTGGTAGTGCCATATTTTAAGGCTCTTGGGCCTCCGCTTGCATGCGCCACATTGCCCCCTAAAAAACAAGATCCTTTGCTCGCAGGATCAGGTGGATAAAATAGTCCTTCTTTAATCACGGCTTGCTGTAGTTCTTCATTAATCACCCCGCTTTCAACCACCGCTTGAAAATTTCTTTTATCAATCTCTAAAATACGATTCAATTTTTCTGTGCTCAAAATTACGCCACCCGAAACTGCAAGCGCACCTCCACTGAGCCCTGTTCCTGCACCTCTGGGTGTTACACAAATTCGACGAGCATGGCAATATTTCATAATCTCAGAAATTTGCGCACTGTCTTTAGGTAGCAACACCACTTGCATACGAAATCTTAAATCTTCGGTATGATCATGCGTATATTTTTCGCATTGTGTTTCATCTGTCAACACAAATTCTTGACCTATTAAATCATTAAAAAAGTCAATATCTTTTGCTTCAATCTGAGTATACAACATGAGTTAGATTATGAGGCAAATATACAATGTGAGACCTCAAGTCTTTCTAGAATGTGAGTTTAGTTTTTCAAATTTGATTGATTAAACGTTTCTCTATTTTTTTGCCCCCAACGAATATTTGTTTCATCGAATCTTTGTATATGGGGACCCCGCACCCTTCGGGCTTTTTTTGCTTTAATTGTCCCACTTGATCCTTGATGGCTATTAAATTCTAGAACTAAGAAAGGATAGATATATAATTGAAACTGTTTGTTTTCAGTAAATAGTTGAGAACTTATGCTAATGAAATAAATCTAAATAATGATATTTTTCATCTATCAAAGATAAGCTTCTTAGTTTGAGATTAGTTGTTTCAAAACCTTAGCTTTGCGCTCGCATGAAACGAAACGAATTACTCATCGTATCCCTATTGGCATTAGTAAATTTTACCCATATACTTGATTTTATGATTATGATGCCACTTGGTAATATGCTCATGCCCAAATGGAATTTAAATACACAGCAATTTGCCAATGTGGTGGCAGGTTATCCAATTACTGCATTTCTGAGTAGTTTTTGTGCCATTTTTTTTGCAGATAAATTCGACAGAAAAAATTTATTGATGTTTGCTTATGGAGGTTTTTTAATAGCCACATTTTTATGCGGACAAGCCACAGGATATTATAGTATGATGTCGGCTCGAGTGCTTACAGGGCTGTTTGGTGGATTAATTGGTGCACAAGTCATGAGTATGATAGGTGATTTTATTCCTTATGAAAGAAGAGGCCGGGCCATGGGCATATTGATGAGTGGCTTTGCCTTAGCTAGTGTAATTGGTGTGCCTTTAAGTTTGTACTTAGCCAATCATTATGCTTGGAATGCGCCTTTTTATTTAATAGCTGGTCAGGGTGTGATACTATTTGTTGTTTTATTTAAAGTGCTACCAAACTTTAGGGCTCATTTAGCCGTGCCCATTAAATTACATGAACGATATCAGCATTTCAAAGATATTTTTAAAAATCAAACACAATTGATTGCTTTAAGTTTAGGCTCCTTGCTCATGATGGGGCACTTTTTAATCATTCCATTAATTAATCCTTATTTAGTGAACAATGCTAAAGTAGATATTAAGCAAACTCCTTTGGTCTATTTATTTGGTGGCATTGCTACCATCATCACCTCTAATATTATTGGTAAGCTTGCAGATAAGTATGGGAAGTTTAAGGTCTTTATCATTTCAATACTATTTGCCTTTCCAATTATTTTTACAGTAACTCATTTGCCTGCTTGGCCATTGTGGATTATTCTTGTAATTTTTGCTTTGTGGTTTTCTATTACTACAGCTCGAAGTGTACCCGCCCAAGCTATGATTACCCAAAGTGTGACAACACAAACTCGAGGTAGCTTTATGAGTTTTAATTCTTGTTTACAAAGTCTGGGTACAGGTATAGCCACGATGTTGAGTGGACATTTGACATTTAATGATCATCAAGGAGTTATACATGGTTATGCAAATTTAGGCTATCTGAGCATGGTGGTGATTGCTTGTTGTGCCTATCTTGGTTGGGTTTTAAGCAAAAGATTGCAGGTAGACTTGGCATAGCATTTTATGTAGCATCAAATTTCAATTTGAAGTGCTAGCTTGTATTGCGGCAAGGATAGTAGTGGAAAGCCCGCATTCCGAGAGGCTATACGAATTTTATTTCTACTCGACACATCATAGCCGATTCGGAAGAGGACTTGGAACGAATAGCCTGTATGCCGCCCAAAAGAAAAAATGATGTTTTAACTTGAGAATTTTATTTGATAAGATAACAAACATGAAAATAGGATCTGCTTTCAAACATTTCATTAAACTGATGATAGGTTACCTTGCTGTTGTTTGGATTGTTTATTTTCTATTTATTTATATTGGGTGGATGTATGTAGGTTCGGAAGTAATGAATAGTTTGACTTTTTTGTCAGCCATGGGCATTGTGTTATTGATTTGGCTATGCGCTATGATTCCCTTGTTTTTTGGATGGAAAAAGTATAATAATTTGAATACCTTGAACAAGGAAAAAATTCGTAATTATTTGTTTGTGATGGTTTTGAATACAATACTTGCAATGTTGTTGTTGGGGATTATTTTATTGAATCCGTAAGAATTCTATTGATTTTTTGTGCGTTTTTGGCTGTTGATGGCCGTTTCCTTTGAATGGTTTATATTTGAAAATCAAATTTGATTTCATGATACAATTTCCCAAACAAAGTTTGTGGTTGAAACCTTTGGCCGTATTTGTCTTTTTGTTTTGTTTTTCTGGCAAGGTTTTTTCGCAATATATTCCCATGTATAGCTTTACGCAGAACAGTGGTTCATATACAGCTTTAAGCAATCCAATTGTTTTAGCTAATGGATTGGGATTGGACAATGAACGCTATTCAGTTGCCTTGCCTTTTTCATTTATGATGGATAATGTGGCCTATTCTTCAGTATATGTTGCTATGAATGGAT
>CAZSUF010000003.1:4270-13804 GCA_964609875.1 uncultured Bifidobacterium sp. | reverse complement strand
GGAAAAATATGGGTAGGGTAGGAACCAACGTGTTGAGTACTAATTTTCAAATTAAGTTACATGAAACAAGTCAGGTGGTAGAAGTAGTGTATGGAAATATTTCATTGAACATTGGGAGTAACACATCGGTTCAGCTTGGATTAAGAGGGATTAATAATAGTGTATTTAATAATCGTTCTTCATCAAATAGTAATTGGAATGCCACAGTTGCTGGCACCAATGCAAGCGCTAATATAATTTATAATGGAGGCTCAAATCCAAGCTCAGGACAGACTTATACCTTTACACCACCACCACCATGTTCTGTGCCTAATGTGCCTACTGGACTTGCATTAAGTGCTACAGTCAATTCGGTAAATGGTAGTTTTACTGGATCTATACCAGCGGCAAACAAATATATGATTGTTAGAACAGTTGGTGCGGCTTTAAATACAATGCCTTTGGATGGTGTTGTGTATTCAGGAACAATTGGGAATGGCACTATCATTCAAAGTAATGCAAGTGTCAGTTTTTCAAATGGGGGACTAAATCCGATCACTTTATATCGGTATACCATTATTCCGTATAATGAAACATCTTGTATTGGACCTGTTTATAATACTAGTAACTTATTGACTGATTCAATTTATACTCAAGGTGCCAGAAAATATGTTTGGTTGCCAACAAGTGGTTCAGCGGACTATCAAATTGCCAGCAATTGGAATCCTCATAGGACCTTTACCAATATCAATGACACCTTAGTTTTTAATCAGGGCGGTCAAGTGACTGTGATGAATATTCCTTCTCAATCGGTAGCGGGTATAGAAATTTTTAATAATTCGGAAATCACCATGACAGCAGCTGCGAATGATTCAATAACAATCGGTGATTATTTGAAAATTAATTATGGTACTAGCTTGACCTTGGCAGGAAGCAATTATTTTAAATTAGGATTTAAAAATATGGCTGGTGAAAGAAGGTCCTTCATTGATGGAAAATTGATCTTGACTGGTAATAATAAATACAATACCCGCTATTCTTTAACCAAGGTTACAGGAACTGTAGAAGTAAATCATGCACAATCTTTCTTTTATAATGATTGTATTAGTTGCTATAATGATACCATAGTTTTTTTAGCCAATGCTCGATTAGAATTAAGTAAGGATAGTTCGTTTATTCCTGCTGGTGTTTACGATTCAACCTCCACAGTATACATCAAAAATATAGTGAACAAAGGCCCAACGATGGCAAGTACACCGTATGCCACAAACTTAGGTCACTTGATTTATGATTGTCCCCAAGCTATAGTAAACATGGCAATTCCGGGTGCAGTAAATCAAATTAAAGGCAATTTGATTATCAAAAATTCTGGAACAGGATATGTGAGTATTTCCAATACTTATTTGTTTGGACAAATGCAATTGTGGAAAGGAAACTTTAATATTTATTCAGGTGTAATTTTTTATAAGGATGTATTCTTAGATACTGGGAAAGTGTCTATTTATTCTAGTACTGGATTTAGAGGCAATTTGACTTCAACTGTAAACGATACCATTCAAGTGTATAGTACCAATACTGTGGTGGAATTTGCTGGACCAGGGCAAAACCATGTGAATATTTTAGGTCAGTATATAGGTGGTGCACAAATCTTATTACTCAATAATCCCATGGGTGCAGAATTTACAGGGAATATTAATTTGGTTGGGACTGATCAGTTGCGTATCGATCAAGGATCATGGACAGGCACTGGCATCTTTAATTTTGGACCTAATACTAAATTAATTTATAATCATGATATTAGTCATGCAGTTACCACAACAGAATGGCCCTTCGTGAATGGTCCAAATTATGTGACTGTAAATTTAGAAGCGGGAGCACCAAATAATAGGTTGTATTTGCCAGGCGATAGAACAATTGCAGGTACCTTGGAAATGAATGATGGCGTGGTGGTTTTAGATAATAATAGTTTATCTGTGAATACAATTTTTCAGGTTGGACAAGTTGTTACTTCCAATAAAATGATTGCGACAATTGGCACAGGTAAGTTATATATCAATTTTCCAAGTGGTGCCAGTACGGCTTTATACCCTTTAGGAGATCTTAGCGGCACGCCGAATGCTAGTCCAGTTGTATTAAGTCTTGCAGGGAATACAAACCCAAGATATATTGGAATTCAGGTAGATGATCTCACACATCCGAATGTTACGGGTAGTAATCCTTTATCGCGTTATTGGCAAATAGTTGATACCACTTCGAATGCATCTTATACTTATAAATTAGATTTGGTGGCTGATTCATCCGATGTAACTTCTCCTAATATTGGCATGCAAGCTTGGGATGGAAGTAGTTGGCAATTATACCCAAGTTATTTTATGAATGATAGTTTGCGTTCGCCATCTTTACAGAATATTGTTAACTATCCTTTATCACGAACTTTTACTGGTTTTTTAGGAGGCACAATGCCTGCACCTATTGTGTACACATGGAATGGTTCGGTTAACCATGATTACCAACAAGCATCAAATTGGACACCCACAAGGACCTCTCCATTTTATACAGATCAATTAATATTTAATGATGGATTATTAGATTCTATAGTCAATATTCCTACTCAAACCATAGGTAGATTAAGTGTATTGAATCAAACCAATGTATTATTGGTTCAAAATTATTTGACGCTTTCATTACAGTCTGACAACGATAGCACCACCAATGAATTGTATATAGCTACAGGAAGTTCATTGAAGCTAAAAGGAAATGTCAACTTAATTAACTTTAATGGTTTGAAGAATAGCGCTTTAGTAGAAGGAAGATTAGAATTAATGAATCTGTTTACTACGAATAAAATTGATTTTACAAATAGCCTTACTACCATTGCGTCGCAAGGAACTTTAGCGTCTGGAGGAAACACCATAGGTAATCCTTTTGTGAGCGATACAAATAGTTTGAAAGTTTTCGGAACTTATGAACATAAATACACCACTGCACCTGGCTTTGTACCTATCGCTTCATGGAAGGATGGATCTAATATGGCTATCATCGGGGCATTATCTTTTTATTTAAATAATGCAAATAATTTAGTTGGGTTTAAACAATCATTTTATGATGTGACTTATAATTGCCCAAGTCAATATAGTACAACAAACCCAAGTTTTGATACTGTGCGAAATCAACTAAAAATAATCAGTACGGGTACTTCGAAATGGACTGGTGGTGTATTGAAAACGAAGAAGGTGATTCAAACAGGTGGGAAATTTGAATGGTTAGGTACAAGTGAAATTAGCGATAGTGTCTATCAGTTTGGTGGCACTATATTTAATTCCAATCAAAATTTTCTTACTTCAATTATATTTAATGGACAAAATGGACAACAAGTATTTAATTGTCATGATTCATCATTTGCTGGTGAATTTAATTATACTATAGAAAATCCGCAGGGAATCTATTTGACTGGTAGTGGTATTTTAACTAGTGCAAGTAATTTTAGAATTTATAAAAATGGTGGGATAACCATAAAAACTAATGTTTTGCAACCTATCAATACAAATTTGGTTATAAAATATGATTCTGTAAATACGACATTAGCCTATGTGAATACTGGAAATGTAACTGCTGACTCGATTTGTTTTCCTGCTGTCAATGGACCAGCGAACTTAACTACTGACGTAGGAAGTTTATCTAAGATTATTCTTCCTTTCGATAGAACAATTCCTTCTGTGCTTAAAATGACTAGCGGCAATATTGATGTCCAGAATTACATATTGACTTTAGGTAAAGCTGCAAATTCAGTTGGTACCTTAAATTATACTTCCGGATATTTATTATCAACAACAGGATATTTTAAACGCTGGTATGGGACTAATTTAAATACAACTAATTCAATTGCTTTTCCTCTTTCTGACGGTCAAAATAATCGACTAATTTATTTAAAAGCCAATGTAAATAATGGTGTGACCACTGGGGGTACATTACGTGCACGACATCAAGCTTTGTCGGGTATAAGCTCGGGCTTAAACATCATTGATGGCAGTTTTACGATTACTGACCAATCGAATTCAATATGGGAAATTCTACCTGATAATGGATTGGCCGTAAATACAACATTAACTATTCAAGCAGTTACAGAAGGAATGAATCTTGGAAATAATACAACTAATTTAAGATTGACAAATTCTAACCCTGCAAATGGTATACATGTGAATACTTCAGGAAATATACCTTTTTTGATTGTCGAACGAAGTGGATTATCCTTAAGTGACTTGGGTGCTGGGCCATTTAAAATAGGATTCAATGGTATTCAACCTATCACATCTGTGTATTCGGTAGCAAGTGGTAATTGGAATAACCCAAATACATGGAATATTAATGCAGTGCCCACTAGTCTTCAAAACGTAACCATTTCAGCTGGAGATAGTGTAGTCATGAATTCTTTAGAAAGCGTCTATTCAATAGTTATTTCTAGTGGAGCAAGTTTTTATCTCAACAGTGATTCAATCCATGTAGATTCTTTAGTATTAAATAATGGAAAATTTATTCAGAACGGGGGCGTTTTGGATATAGGACCTCAAGGTGGAGGAAATAGGCTTTGCAGAAATAATGATTCCATTTTTATTTTCAATGGAACATTAAGAGTCAATGGAGGATTCGTTTCTCTTGGAGAAGCTTTTGTTCAAACAGGTGGCTCTATTATAGTGGATGGCAATGGAAACGGGATTAATCCGAATTATACTAGCCCATATCTCGAAGTTAATTATAATTATGTAAATGCAACTGGAGGGACTATGCAGATTATAGATCCTCATACGAGCAATGTTGATGTTTTTAATGGCGGAGGTTTTGGCCCAGGGCATACCTTAATTTTGGGTGATGGGTTGTCTGCAACCCAAGGTGGCTCTTATGGATTTAGCTTGTATCCTGCAGGTTCCTTGGGAAATTTAAAAATAATAGGTACGCCTTCTGTGGGTAATCGAAGATGCCAACTAAGACAAACCACTAACTTATATGGGAATTTAACTTTAATGGATAGTAATGCATATTTAAATATGAATGGGGCTAACTTAAACATCGGTGGTGATCTTAGTCTTGATACGGCCACTACGTTAATAAGCAATGGGACTTTAGCTTTTTTAAATTATAATCAAACTTATCAGCAGTTATCAGTGACACCTCAATCTCAAACACTCAATAATTTTGGACTTATTCAAAATCTAACTTCTAACCCTACAGCCACGTTTAACTCACTATTAATTAATAATGGTACATCCCAAGGTGTGAAGTTTAACCTAGGAGATTTTTCTTATGATGGTAACTTAACCATGACAAATGGAAAGCTTGCAATTGGACAAAATAATACGGTCACTGGATTGACAGCGAATTCAGCTTCTTCAACAAATGGTTGGTTACATGGGAAATTAAACATGTATTTGAATAACTTATATCCAAGTACGCATGTTTTTCCTGTAGGAGATTCTCTCTATGCATCGAAAGTTAGTTTTACCTTGGGATTACAGGCCACACAAACTATTACTGCCCCAGGTTTTATTTCTATTCAAGCTATCACGCCTGATCATCCTGCCATTGGGTCAAGTACTTTAGATCCTTTACATTCTGTGAATAGGTATTTTCATATCGATACTTCTGGAGGAATTAAATTCTCAAATGGGTTTGCTGCTTTCAATCTAAATTATGCTACCCAAGATCTTGATCCTTTAGCTAATTATGCAAACTTTATTTACGCAAGGTATTCGAATGGCAGTTGGTCAAACGATGTGCCAATCACTTTAACTACAACAAGCCTTATATCTTTTAAAGATTTAAACAACCTGGTGGGAGATTATATCATAGGTGAAAATCATGTAGCACCCACTATAATCACTCAGCCAATTAATCAAAGTGTTTGTTCTGGTGATGCAACAACTTTTACAGTGGTTTCAGCAACCACGAATCAATTTCAATGGCAAGTGAATACAGGAAGTGGGTTTGTGAATTTAATGAATACAACCTTTTATTCAGGTGTAAATTCTTCTCAACTTTTAATTTCAAATACACCAGCAGCTTATAATGGATTTCAGTATAGATGTTTAATTAGCAATAGCTACGGTAATGTTTATTCAGCTTCAGCCACTTTGCAAGTTGGCACTGGGGTAGTACCCAATATTTCAATTACTTCAAATGCTGGCAATATTATTTGTGCCTCTGATCAAGTCACTTTTAATGCTAGCTTTTTAAATGGTGGTGCAAATCCTAGTTTCGAATGGTATATTAATAATGTTCCGCAAGGTACCAATGCACCTAGTATAATACTTTCTACACTTTCAAATAATGATGTAATAAGTTGTAAAATGATAAGTAGTTCTGGATGCGCCATCCCAGTATTGGCCACAAGTAATTTAATCACCATGACAGTAAATCCTTTATTGACTCCAAGTGCAACTATTACAGCCAATCCAGGATCTAGTATTTGTGCCGGTAATGCAGTTACCTTTACTGCAACGCCTTTAAATGGTGGAACTTCTCCTGTTTATCAATGGAAATTGAATGGAACTAATGTAGGAACAAATAATGCTACCTACACGAATAGTAGTTTGTCTAATGGGAATACTATTTATTGCGTAGTGACCAGCAACGAGACTTGTTTAGCTACAACAAATGCAAGCAGTAACACCTATACCATGAATGTCAGTAACCCTGTCGCCCCTTCTGTAACTATAAGTTCAAATCTTGGTACAACAGTTTGTGATGGAGCTATGGTTACTTTCACCGCTACACCCGTTAATGGTGGATCAAGTTCGCAATATCAATGGTTAAAAAATGGCTTTCCTGTAGGGACAAATAATTCTACTTATAATGATAATGCCTTACAAAATGGAGATTTAGTTAGTTGCCTACTTACAAGCAGTTTGATATGCGTCACCCAAAGTTATGATACAAGTAATGTGCTGACAATGATAGTTAATCCCTCCGTTTCACCTATAGCTACAATAAGTGTGAGCCCTTCAGATACCATATGTTCTGGTACTATAGTGAACTTTACCTCTAGTATACAAAACCCAGGCTCAAGTGTTTTATATACTTGGTTGAAAAATAATGTGTCTGTATCTTCTTCTTCGGCTTACTCTTCTAGTAATATAAGTAACGGTGATATTATAAGCTTGGTAATTAATACGAGTCCTTTGTGCGCCAACTCAAATATTGATACAAGCAATGAAGTAATTATGGTCGTCAACCCAACTGTTACACCAAGTGTTTCCATTTCAGCTACTCCAGGAAATACAATCTGTGTAGGTGATAGTGTTACATATACAGCCACTTCACAATTTGGAGGAAATACACCCATGTATCAATGGAAGAAGAATAATGTCATTGTAGGAACAAATAGTCAAATTTATGGAGATAATTCTATGGTAAATGGTGATGTGATTATTTGTGAATTAATCAGTAATGCCTTGTGTACCACTACTTCAAATGCCCTTTCAAATTCGATTACAATGACTACACAGCCAATAGTTACACCTACTATCAACATCAGTTCAAATCCAAATGGAAGTATTTGTAACGGCACCTTAGTAAACTTTACAGCAACTATTACGAATGGTGGATTCACTCCAGCTTATCAGTGGCAAGTGAATGGAAATAATGTAGGTACAAATACAAATCCATTTTCGACTACAACTTTAAATAATGGAGATAAAGTGGCTTGTGTATTAACTAGCAGTCAGGCTTGTGTAACTCAAACTAATACCAAGAGTGATAGTCTAGTCATGACTATCTTGCCTAATGTATTACCAACGATAGTGATTAATGCCAATCCTGGTACAAGTGTGAGTAGTGGTACTCAAGTTACATTTACAGCCGTAACCACAAATCCTGGAAGTAGTCCAACTTATCAATGGAAAGTAAATAGTAGTAATGTTGGTACGAATGCAGATACCTATATTACAAGTGTATTACAAGACGGAGATTTAATTACATGCGATTTAACAAGTAATGAATTATGCGCCTTGCCTACTCAAGTCGCAAGTAATCAATTAAAAATGAGTATCGCCAATTCGGTTGATAATTTTTCCAGCTTATTTTCTGACATGTCTATTTATCCAAATCCAAGTCAGGGAAGTATTACGTTAGAAGGTCAACGCAAATCCGCTAAAGTCAATAAAATGTCATATGAAATGATGAGTGTGACAGGACAAACTATTTTACAAGGTGAAATTCAGCTTACGCAGCATGCATTTTCTAGTACCTTACAATTTGATGAAGCCTTGAGTGCAGGACTGTATATCCTTAAGTTACATGTTGGAAATGAATCCGCTTACTTTAGAATTTTATTGAATCGAGAGAAATAATACACAATCTCTTACCTTAATTTTTGCCGTTTATCCTTCCCTCAATTCATTTATTCAATTTGAATAAATTTTTTCAAAACGGATATTATATTTGTGTAATCACTTAAAATTATTATTATGAAACACCTCTATTCATTCGCTATTTTATTGTTTGTTTTATTTGCTTCATCTACGCGACTAAGCGCACAAACAACCGGAAGTTTTGATACAACAATTACCTTTATGTCGGCAAGCAGGGCCATTAGTTTTCATGTGCCTACTACTTACAATGCTGCAAATGCTTACAAGCTTATGGTTTGTCTGCACGGACTAGGAGATAATAGTGACAATTATAGAAATTCCTTGATCAATAGTTTAGGTTGGGCGACTTATTTTCCAAATACCATTTTCGTTTGTCCTGAATCGGCTACAACATCTTCTGATTACTATTCTGCTGCAGGCACTGAACAAATTATTCTTGAAAGTATCAACCTCGCCAAGGCAAAGTATAATATTGATCCTGCTCAAGTTGTATTGCAAGGATTTTCATTGGGAGGTAGAGCTGCCTTGCGTTATGGATTGGATCATACTGCCGATTTCGAAGGTTTGTTGTTGAATACACCCGCTATACAAGGTAGTAAAAATGCCATCAATGGCTTGAGCTATTATACTTTTAATTACGCCAATGCCAATGATGTACCCATCTATATTACACATGGTGCCACGGATGATTTATATACTTCACCTATTGATAGCGTGGTTGAACAATTAATTTTAAACGATGGCGTTATTCATTTTGTTCGTGTTCCGGCTTTAGCGCATGCAATTCCTTCTTTTTCTCAAATGCCTATGGTATCTACATTTTTTACGAATCCAACGCCTGTAGATTATGATTTGGCTATTGCCCAAGTGAAGATACCTAATAGAACTTGTCAGCCTCAAATTACGCCATCAGTTCTCGTTCAGAATGTGGGTTCAACAACCTTAACTTCCATCGAATTAGAATATACCTATAATGGAAATACATTAAGTCATGTTTGGACTGGAAGCTTAGCTCCATTTAAGCACAGCTATATCAGCTTGCCAAGCTTGAGTTTGGTCAGTGGTGCAAAAGATATTGAAGCCAAAGTGAAACTCTTAAACATAAGTTATGCAGATACGGTTACTCCAAACAATCAAGCACTGAGCAATATACAATATGCAGATCAAGGAAAGAATTTGCCATTCGCTGAAG
>CAZSUF010000003.1:0-4260 GCA_964609875.1 uncultured Bifidobacterium sp. | reverse complement strand
GCTTTGAAGGCACTACTTTTCCCCCTGCAGATTTTGTGTTCGAACGTGTGGGCGATGATTATACGTATTTTGATGTGGATGATGTTGTTTTCAAATCAGGTGCCAAATCTATCTATGCATTTAATACAATTTTATTATTCGATAATGCAGGAAGAAAAGCTGAGATGCTTTCTCCGGTGTTGAATTTATTGGGTAATACAACACCCAATATTAGTTTTGATATGGCCTATAATTATCAACGTTATACACCGCCCTATTTTACGGCAGATAGAGATTTTACAGATACTTTGGAGGTGTTGATTTCGACAGATTGTGGTAATACCTATCAATCATTGTATAGAAAATGGGGTAGTCAATTAGCTACTTTTGCGAATCCGATTTTAAATCCCTTGAATGTACAATCGTGTTTCATCAATCCCAAAGATACAAACTGGAGACATGTGGAACTTGACTTAAGTGCTTATGCAAGTGCTACAGAAGCTGTAGTGAAGTTCAGTTATATTTCTGGTTTAGGAGGGAATATAAATATTGATAATATCAATTTTTCAACTACACCTCTTGCGCTGAATACCCTAGATAAAAATACTCTACAAGTATATCCTAATCCTGCAAGCGATGTAATACACATTACAAATGAAGCATCAAAAATCAATGAACTTACCTTGATAGATATTCAGGGGAATCAAGCCACCAAGGCAGTGAAACAACAACGCGATGCGCATCATTGGTTAATTGATACACACGCACTTGCTGATGGAATTTATGTAGTGAATATCTTTACTGAGCAAGGTAAGGAAGTTAGAAAAATTCATGTGCAGCATTAGAATCGTGTAGATTTTATTTGGGTGGCAGACACGCTATCGCTCATACTCCTCTTCCGAATCGGCTATCATCTGTCTAGTATAAAGAACTAGGGTAAAGCCTCTCGGAATGCGGGGTATCCGCTCTATCGTTGCCACGGGCTCGCTAGTTCAAAATAAGTAATCAGCTCGAATTTGTATGTGTAGAGCTATACTTGTTACTCGGAAATATTTCAATTACTGCTATATCATTTCTCTTTTTAACTCTGTGTTGCATTTCCTCTGTGTAGCTCTGTGTAATTGCATTTCTCCATGATGCGGAGGGTCCCCATAACCCATGATGCGGTGTGCAGAAACTCACTTGGGGGCATAAAAATTATTCACTTGAATGCGATAATTTATTTAGGTACTTGTACAGCATAACAAATAAAATGACTAGCAAGGCAAATGGATACACCGAGTTGTAAGTGGCGCCACGACCAGAATAAATAAGCAATGAAACAGCAGAAAGCGGTAAGCAAACAAGTATGATTTGTAAGGAAGTCCATTCTTTTTTATACCAAAGAAAGGCGATGAGTGGAAAAATTAACCATCCTGCATTCGGAAAAGGTAAGGTTGTTTTTAAAATAATCCAACAGCGCTTGAGCAGAATTTGGATATACCATAAAGGGTCATGTTGTATACTTCGAAGTACTTCATCTTTCATGATGCTTTCATAAGGAAGTATTTCGTCGAACTTGATATAATAAAGTTTGGCTGAGTCGTAAAATAAATCTGTTTGATAAGCTCCCGAATATGGAACCGTAATTTTGTATTTGTTTTTCAAAATGGGTAAAGCAAATTTATATCCAGTTCTATCGTCCCATGCGTGATTATATTTAGAATCAAAATCTCCTAAGCCGCAAAATACATTATGCCATATTTGATGTCCAGCAATTCGCCCGCCAGTATAAACATGTCCACCTTGGGCTTTCACTAATTCGCTTGTTTGCTTGAACTTATAATCAAACCAAGTTTGAACAGATTTTTTTATTCCCCAAAACGATAGGATGATGATACAAAGGCAAGTTATTTTTTTGATGAAATTTAATGATGGAATAAAGGCAACTAGTAATAAAAGAGAGACAATGACAATGGAAATTTCATTTCGAATTTCGCTACAAAAAGCAATCAAGCAAACTGCAAGCAAGCTTGATAAAATAAGCTGAATATATGTAGGTTTGTTTTGAAAAAGAAAAGGAAGCATCAGACCAATAACCATAAAGAAGGTGCTATGCATGAGTCCAAAAATATTTTGATTTGTAAAAACTTCGTAATGATAATAAGGTGTAGCCAGTACGAGAAGACAAGCAAATAATCCAGCGAGGGGTAATTTGATTTTCCATATACCTCTGTATAAAACCAATAAGCCAAGAGTAAACATCAATGCATTAAATAAAGTGAGTGAGGCTTTTTCAGGACTTCCTTTGATCCAAGCATCTGGAAGAAAAGCAAATATGCGTGCATGTTCACCTAATCGAGACCAATGTTTGTATTCCATTATCAGTTCATGGCCATGCTGCTTGATTTCATTTTCTGCAGCTTGTGTTGAATAGGTGAGTGCTTTATGTTGTGTGGCTAAAGGGAAATAGCCCGTATAATAATAGAAGTAAATAAATTGTTTGGCATAATCGAATTCAAATCCTGAAGCATCTTCTCTAGATTGAAGCTTGTTTGTGAAATGAACTAGAGTTGATTTTACATAAAGTAAGCTAACTAGTACAACTATAATTCCAATACCGATCCAAAATCCTTTTCTTGTTGCAAGAAATACATTGAGACGATAAAGTATGGACAATCCCTGCTTCATGACTAAGCTACTTAATAGTTTGTAAAATATTTTTCAATTGCTCTGCCCAAATTTTGTATCCGGCAGCTTTGAGGTGTATGCCATCTTGTTGCACAAAATTATGTTGAAGGAATCCTTGTGAAGTAAGTTGTGGTGTTAAATCAATCACTTGAATATGTTTTTGATTAGCATATTTTATGATTGCCTGATTCATGCACCAAACTTTTTCGTTGATTCGTAAGGAGGCGGGATAACTTGCATGAACTGGTAAAATGGTATGAAGAATGGGGGTGATATTATATTGAAGAAGTGTATCTACAATTTGTTGAATATGAATAATAGTTCTGGCAGGGGCGATATCAAGTGCAAGGTCATTGATGCCACCTTCAATAAAAACGATGCTCGGTTTTAAGGAAAGTATAGTTTGTATTCTGCGTAAATAGCCTTCAGTAATATCTGAACCTATGCCGAAATTGGCTATATCATGTCGGTTGAGTAATTCATTCCAATTGGCTTTATAAGTAAATGAATTTCCTAACATGACTATCTTAGCTTGCTTGGCATAAAGGGTATTCAAATCAAGCTGCTCAGTATAATTTGGATTGTTTTTGTATGAGTACTTACTAAGTTGTTTGGATTGTTGACTATGTTCTAGAATTTGATTTTGTTGTTGATACTGTCTCCAAAGAATCAACAGCAATACAACGAGTATGGCATTAGTTCCGATTAAAATCCAAGTTGTGCGCGTGTACTTTTTTTTACTCATACATCAACAAGTTACTTCTTTGGTTTTCGTTTTTTAGGTTTGCCGTATTTGGCTAGCATTTTATCTTTCTGACTTACTTTGCGATTTACTTTTTTATTCTTTTCAGATTTTTCATGAAAGGCTGGTCCGGCTTCCTCTCTTTTAGGAATTTTAAACGGAATAATTTTCATGCGGACCTTAGGTTTTTCATCTTCTGTGAGGATATCAGAAATTATTAAGTCGCTGGGTAACGGGGTGACTGAAATGGTTTTTTTCATCAATTCTTCTATGTTGTCAAAATCAGGCTTTTCTTTTTCTGTAATGAAGGTAATAGACATTCCATTCTTATCTGCGCGGCCAGTTCGTCCAATTCGATGAATATAATTTTCTGGCACCTCAGGTGTATCAAAACAAATTACATGAGACACATCTTCGATATCTAATCCACGCGCAATAATATCTGTAGCTATTAAAATTTTTGTTTGGCCTTGTTTAAATTGATTGACTGCGTTGAACCTAAAGTTTTGTTCTTTGTTTGAATGGATAATTCCCACCTTTTCTGGAAATTTTTCACTCAAAGGAATAAATAACTCATCAGCCATTTTTTTTGATGCGACAAAAAGCAATACTTTATTCATAGTCTCATCTTCGACTAATAACTTGATCAATAAATTGATTTTAGTATTGAAATTAGGCACATGATATACAACTTGTTCTATTTGATCGAGTGGAGTTCCTGTTGGAGCAGCTTCTATTTTTTCTGGATGCTGAAAAAACTCTTGCATGAGGATATCAACTTCTTCGGTCATGGTAGCTGAAAACATCAAAGTTTGTCTTTTTGTGGGAAGTACTTCTAGGAGTTGATTCAGTTGAAATCTAAATCCAAT
>CAZSUF010000002.1:37894-45233 GCA_964609875.1 uncultured Bifidobacterium sp. | reverse complement strand
AGTGGAGCCAAAAATCAAGGCTGAAGATTCTTGGCAAAAAAATAATTTCATCTACGCCACTTTTATCCAAACTCGCACATAAACATAGTAGACATCTAATAACTTTCGTCTGTGCTCAAACAGTGGATAAAAGCTTGGCTTCGATTTCAATATTTTTTTATGCCTCGAATCTTAGGCCATCCCTTCCATGAAGTTTTATTTGCAATATGTTAGTTTTAATAGAAACCATCTGTGTTCATTTGCTGTAAAAGGCAGTTTAGCGGATAATCATTTACACTTCCATATCAGCAGACAGTACTTTTGGAGTCCGACGTGGCAACGATTGCAGTGGAAAGCCCGCATTCCGAGAGGCTTCACGATAGCTTAAGGCGAGTTGATTCATCAAAGCCGAATCGGAAGAGGACTTGCAACGGAAAGCGTGTCTGCCACCCAAATAATGTCTTTTTAAAATTTAGTTTAAAGAAAAACTATTTAAATTTGAAGACAAATTCAGTTATGCGTACAATTCTTATCATTCTTTCAGCGTGTTTGTTTTTCACATCATGTAAAGTAGATCCTGACTTTGTGAGTGGCGATGGGCATAGTCATACACACTATAATTTGGATATTCCTGCTGGATTGCCACCGATGATTATTCCCGCAAGTAATCCTTTAACTGTAGAAGGCGTTGCACTAGGCCGAAAATTGTTTTATGAAAATTTATTATCTGCGAACAACACGATCAATTGCGGCTCTTGTCACCAATTAGGTAATTATTTCGTGGATTCGAACAAACAATTTAGTACTGGCATTGATAACCTTCAAGGAACTCGAAATTCTATGCCTTTGTTTAATATTGGTTATGCCTCTAAATTCTTTTGGGATGGCGGTGCAGCAGATTTAGAATCACAAGTTTTAGGACCCATTACCAACCCAGTTGAAATGCATGAAACCATGGAAAACGTGATTTCTAAATTGCAAAATCATCCTGAATATCCTTCCCTTTTTAAAAAGGCTTTTTACACGGATATTGTAAGTTCGAAATTAATTTTCTATGCGATTGCTCAATTTGAACGTACCATGATTTCGGCCAATTCAAAATTTGATCAATGGCGAGAAGGCAAGGCAACCATGACGGCGCAAGAAACAAGAGGTTTAAATATTTTTTTAGATGAGAAAAAAGGCGATTGCTTTCATTGTCATTCTTATGGAGGCACCTTTACAGATTTCGAATTTAGAAATACAGGCCTCGACAGTATTCCTGTAGATAGAGGGCGGTATTTAATTACCTTAATTAATTCTGATGATGGCAAATTCAAAACACCGACGCTTAGAAATATTGCCAAGACAGCGCCTTATATGCATGATGGTCGTTTTCAAACTTTAAGACAAAGTATTGAGCATTACAATCGAAATTTTAAATACACCAATAATCTTGCACCTGAACTTCAAATGGCTGTAAAAAATAGAATGACAGAAAATGATATCGACGACTTAATTGCATTCTTAAACACCTTAACAGACGAAAGCTTTTTTCAAAACAAAGATTTAGACAAACCGTGATGAAGAAATTATTGCTGATACTATGTCTCCTAAGTGGGGCACTTTATTCAAATGCCCAAATTAAAATCGGTGATGAGGCACCCGATATTAAATTACCCGATTCAATAGGAAAATGGAAACCGCTATCTGAAGTAAAATCGAAAGTAATTTTAATTGATTTTTGGGCAGCATGGTGTTACCCTTGCATAAGATCTTTGCCTGATTTATTAGCCCTCTACGAAAAATACCATGATAAAGGCTTAGAAATTTATGCTGTTTCCTTAGACAAGGATTATTACAATTGGGTAAATGCGTGTCGCAAACATAAACTTCCTTTTATACTTGTCAATGAAGCTTATGGCTTTGAAGGAAAATCCTGCAAAAGTTATGGTGTAAATTCAATCCCAACAAAGGTGCTCGTAAAAGACGGTAAGGTGATTGGTGCCGAAATGAGTTTATATGATTTAGAGAAAGTCATAGTTGAATCACTTAAATAAACTTTTCGGTAAAGGCCTAACCCCACTTTTTTTTAATCTGACTAATTTTCTATAACAAGCTATTCAATCCATCTATCAAAAAAATGAAAAAATATTTCTTAGTCCTACTTTGTTTTTCTAATTATTTTTGTTTTGGTAGCACGCCACAACAAGAAAGACTGCTTTCTTTTATTCAGCTTTATAGCACCGTGAAGTATTATTATCCTGACCCTTTGTTGCATGATTTTCAGTGGTATACTTTGGCTTATCAAGGATATGAATTAGCCTATTCATCTACATCAGATGAAAATTTCAATAAAGAAATTCAATCCTTGTTTTCTACCTTTGCGCCAGGTGTTCAAATAAGTAAAGGGGCCTTTGTTCAAAGTAAACTAACGCCTACTGATCCTGCTGCCTTTAACATACATGCCTATTGGCAACATAAAGGAGCACTCAATGAAATTGTTCAATCACCCTATTCGATACCGAGTTTAAATTATATTTATCCTTTTGCGACTAAGGATTATTCACTGTTTCAATACTTAATTCCTAACCGACTTGCATTAAATGGAAAAAAAATAAGGATTAGCTTCTGGGCCAAATTGGATGCAAATACAGCTGCTTATAAAATGGTGCAAATCAATCCGATTACTAAAACTGAATCCAAACAATCTACTTTTTCTGTAGAAGTAAATTCCAAAGAATGGAAAAAATATGAAATCACCGTCGATTATCCTCAAGATGTAACTATAGATAAATTACAAATCAATTTACCTAAAATTGGAACTTCCTTTATTGATAATATCAAATTAGAAAAACAAGATAGTAGCAAATGGGTGAATGTGGATTTAAACAATATGGACTTTGAAAATTATTCAGAAAATGATTTATTAATAGGTTGGGAAGATGGATACTCTTTAGGGAATCTTTCCTTCAAAGAAAATACAGAAAAAAAATCTGGTAAACTTGGCTTGAAGTTATCATCTATTGACGACAAAAAATTGTATGATGTAAGTCCGAATATAAAGCCTTATGAACTTGTGCTTACCGGAGGATATAAAGCTTATATTCCACTCACGCTCAAGGCCAGCAACACCAAAGTATTTCCATTTACAGATACAGAAACACTCACTAAATTAGGAAGTCAACTTGGCAAAGGAGTTGATTCTTCATCAAGTGCCAAAATTCAAGCGATTACTTATGGCATAGAAGCCTTAGGACAATGGATGCAAGATTATGCCTATAAAAATCAAGCCTTTGAGCAAACTATCACTACTCATTTTTTTCAAGCCATAGAAAACATACGAAAAGAAGAGAATACCAAACCTTGGCACAGCTTATTTTTTGATTTTATCATCTGGGCAAACGACCCGCATATTTATTTTACGCAAACAAAAGGCGATTCTCATAATCGAGTTAAAATTCCAATTCGAGCAAAAATGGGTCAACACGAATTAATCATTCAAAAGTATCTTTTAAACGACAAAAAGCTTAGACCTGGTGATATCATTTTAAGTATCGATCAAGTAAATCTAGATAGTTTATTTAAAGAATATGAATCTGCTCATTTAAGCAGATACATACAAAATATAGTGAAATTAAAATACTTGAATGATTTTTTTGATAAGCAAGTTTCGATTAAAGTAAAACGAGGTAATGATTCCCTTACCGAAATCTTCACTAAAGAACAAAATATTGTTGGCCCAAGAGTGGCTATACTCGATTCTGCTGAAGCCGCTGATGAAGTAGAAACGAAAGAAAAATATACAGATCAAATCGACAAGAAAAACGCTATCTATGTTGATGCTTCGACCAAAAGTATGAATTCATTATTTGGAAAAGACCCTGCAAAAAATGAAAAAAATATGGACAGCATAATCAATGAATTCAATCAACATAAAAAGGTAATCATTGATTTAAGAAACATGCCGAATAATATATTTTTCGAAAGCCTGGCTCAGCGATTAAACAAAATTAATTTTAGTCAAAAATATGATGCCCAAAAAATCAATTTCAGTCCTATGGCTAAATTTGTGTACGACTTGACTAATTTTTCTGTTTTAAATAATCGTAAACCAGCTTTAAATGCCGAATTAATATTATTGACAGGTTCAAATTGCAAAGGTTCTATTGAAAGATTATTATACAGAATAAAAAATAGTCAGAGTGCTACATTTGTTGGCGAACCAACAGCAGGTGCAGCAGGCGCCATGAATGCAATTAGAATATTTAAGCGATTAGAATTTAGATACACAGCTTTTAAAATTATTGACAATCCTGCCAACATGGACTCGGCTTCATTTCAAGGCATGGGTATTTCTCCAGATTATATAGTGTATCCAACATCAAATGGTATCGCAGAAGGCAAAGATGAAGTTCTTGAAAAAGCCATCAGCTTATTGTAGTTTCAATGTGTATACATCAACTTAATTCTATTCAACTTCAATTACTATTTAGCCTTAATCTGCGTATGTTCATTCATATGGGATTGCATTTTCTTGCACCTGGATTGTTGGCTTATTTCTTATTTAATTCCAATTGGAAAAAAGTTTGGCTCATCATGATCGCCACCATGTTTGTAGATTTGGATCATCTTTTTGCCGTACCGATGTATGATGCCAATCGATGTAGCATAGGTTTTCACTACTTACACAGCTACCCCGCTATCCTCATTTACATACTGCTACTTTTTTTCAAACCCACTCGCATATTGGCTGTAGGATTGCTTTTTCATATGCTCACAGATTGGCAAGATTGCCTGTGGATATAAAAAAATAAGCCCCCTTAAAAAAGGGAGCCTATTCTTCGTAAATTGTTCTACTATGTTGGGTGTGCCCCTCTGGGTCAGGCTTTTCGCTACAATCGCTGGTCTCGTTTTGAGGAACGAGACCAGCGGATTTTCGCTACAATCCTTCACACGTCGTTAATAAAATTAAAGATGCGTCACGATTTTTCTTTCTAAGGCAGCTTTCGGAACAGCTCCGATTTGTTTGTCTACCACTTTACCATCTTTTAAAAAAAGTATGCAAGGTATGCTGGTGATGCCATAAGTCACTGATAAATGAGCATTCTCATCTACATTTACTTTGCCAATATTGACTTTGCCTTCGTATTCTGTTGCTAAAGCATCAATGGTAGGAGTTAATGCCAAACATGGTCCACACCATGGTGCCCAAAAATCTACTACGGTTAATTTGTTCGATTGAAGTACTTCTGTATCGAAGTTTTGATCTGTGAATGTTAATGCCATTTTATTTTTTTTATTTTATTTTAAGAATGAGTGTGCAAAGATAATTGAATAATTAGGAGACTGCAACCACGTTATACACCATACCGTATAACTTTGTTATATCATCTATCAAATTTTCATTAAGCTCAATTTTTTTATAGGATGTTCTTAGTTTCATCGTATCTCCGTGTAATTCATCTACAATTTTGATACCAAGTTCACATCCTCCTGACTTTTCGGCGTATTTATTCATTAATTCAACAAACTTCGCGTCAATTTGATTTAATTTCAATTCGAGATTTAATCTTTTTGTCATGGTTTTCATCACATTCTCCAACAAAGTAATAGACTGAATTTTAAAATCAAATTGGGTTTCATCATAAAACTTTTGTTGAAATCGTCCTTGTATATACACTTTATTATCTTGAAGCAACATATCCTTAAATTTTAGATAATCATCCCTGAATAGAGAAAACTCATATTCCCCATCATAATCTACAATTTTAAATTTCCCATATTTTGTTCCTTTTTTAGATACTAAATGAATGGCCGATGATATATATCCTGCCACTTTCAAAGGTCTATTTTTATAACTATCAGATTCCATGTCACTCAAAGGCATAAAACCATAATGTTTCATTTCATACTGAAAACTATCTAAGGGATGTGCGCTAATATAAATACCCACCATTTCTTTTTCACGTTCTAAACTTTCAGTCAAAGTCCACTCTTCACAATTCATCAATTTAGGTTGAGTAACTTCTGGCATGCCTGCATCTCCAAACAAACTATTCATCATAGTATTACTTGCACTAGACACCTGCTGTCCAAATCGAATAATCTTTTCTAAATTAGATTGTGTTTCTCCAGGAGGAATAAAAAAATATTGTGCTCTATGCATATCAGTAAAACAATCTAGACCACCACCCATAATCAAACTTTCTAAAGTTTTCTTACTCACTGTTCGAGAACTTAGTCGTTTTACCATATCAAACACATCAATAAATTTACCATGCTGGGATCTGTTTTCTATCAATTCATCTACTGCAGCATCGCCAACCCCTTTGATGGCACCTAGTCCAAAACGGATCACACCGCCAAGATTTACACTAAAGCCTTTCTTACTATCATTCACATCAGGACCTAAAACTGTTAATCCAAGCCTTTTGCACTCTTTCATGTATTTGGCTATATCATCCATATTCCCTTGCGAATTCAACAAGGCTGCCATATATTCTGAGGTATAATTGGCTTTCAAATAAGCTGTTTGATAAGCTAAATAAGCATAACAAGTTGAATGAGATTTGTTGAAAGCATATTGAGCAAAAGCTTCCCAATCTGTCCAAACCTTTTCGCATTTATCTAAAGGATGATTATTTTCTTTACAGCCATCCAAATATTTCGTCTTCATTTTATTGAGGACTTCTATTTGCTTTTTACCCATGGCCTTACGCAAAATATCAGCATCTCCTTTCGAAAAATTAGCCAACTTTTGAGACAAGAGCATCACTTGTTCTTGATACACTGTAATGCCATATGTTTCCTTCAGGTGCTCCTCCATTTCAGGCAAGTCATATACAATTTCTTTGCGCCCATGCTTTCGATCAATAAAGTCTGGAATATATTCTAAGGGCCCAGGACGATACAAAGCATTCATGGCAATTAAGTCTTCAATATTTGTAGGTTTCAAATCCTTCAAATACTTTTTCATCCCTGCCGATGCAAATTGAAAAGTTCCTTCAGTATCTGCGTTTTGATACAATTGAAAAGTCTTCTCATCATCTAAGGCAATCTTGTCAATTTCAAGATCAATCCCATGATTTTCTTTGATAAAAATTAATGTATCACGAATGATGCTTAAGTTACTTAATCCTAGTACGTCTATTTTAATGGCACCAGCTTCTTCAACAACATTCCCTGCAAATTGTGTTACATAGAGATCGATATCTTTTTGTTTACATAAAGGCAGAATTTCCATCAAATCGCTCGGTCCAATGATAATACCTGCTGCATGTATACCTGTGTTTCTGACAGTACCTTCTAACTTCTCGGCTTCATGTAAAATAATACTTTTAAAATCATCACTTTTGTAAATCTCTTGAAGCTTCAAAAT
>CAZSUF010000002.1:32012-37851 GCA_964609875.1 uncultured Bifidobacterium sp. | reverse complement strand
CTTCACATGTAAGATTCTTCCGAGGTTAGTCCCTGGTCTGTCTGGAACTAATTTCGCCAACATATTACTTTCATCTAAAGGCAAGTCCATCACACGCGCCACATCTTTAATACTACTTTTAGCAGCCATGGTACCATAGGTGATGATATGGGCTACCTGATTTTTTCCGTATTTATCTACAATATATTCTACCACTTTACCTCGACCGATATCATCAAAATCGGTATCAATATCGGGCATACTTGCACGTTCTGGATTTAAGAAACGTTCGAAGAGTAAATTGTACTTCATTGGATCAATCGAAGTAATTCCAATGCAATAGGCAACCACAGAACCTGCAGCTGAACCACGTCCTGGACCAACCAGTACGCCCATTTTTTTACTTGAGACTATTATATCAGATACAATCAGAAAGTATCCTGCAAATCCCATCTTTTTAATGACCCCTAATTCAAATTGCAAACGCTCTTCTAATTCAGGAGAAAAAATACCATAACGAGCTTTTGCCCCTTCATAAGTAAGAAACTCAAGATATTCTTCTTGCGTCTTGAAGGGTGCTGGCACGGGAAAATTCGGCAAGAGCAAATCATTAGTTACACTGACTAATTCTACTTTATCTACAATTTCATTGGTATTATCTATAGATGCAGGAATATCAGCAAATATTTCAATCATTTGCTGGGTATTCTTAAAAAAGAATTGATTATTGTAAAACGCAAATCGTTTCTTTTTATCACTGATATCATCATTGTCTCCGAAATCTTTCATTTTTTCGGTTGACTGCTTTTCACCTGTATTTACACAAAGTAAAATATCATGGGCATTACTATCTTCTTCTTCTACGTAGTGAGAATCATTACTCGCAATTACTTTCACATGATACTTTTCTGCCAATCGCAACAATTCGATATTCACCTTGTCTTGATCTGGAATTCCATGTCGTTGAAGTTCCACATAATAATCTTCACCAAAAATATCCAGCCACCATTTGAATTCTGCCTCGCCAGCTTCTGGACCATCTTTCAGAATTGTTCTAGGAACAGAGGCGCCTAAGCAACAAGTTGAAGCAATGAGTCCTTCGTGATATTTCAGTATCAATTCTTTATCAATGCGTGGATATTTACTATACAAGCCTTCGGTAAAACCTAAAGAACAGAGTTTAATTAAATTTTTATACCCTAGTTTATTTTTGGCTAAAAGCAGTTGATGATACCTTACATCCTTTTGATCTTTTGTAAATTGTTGTTTTCTTCTATCTTCTACCAAATAAAATTCACAACCAACTATGGGTTTTACTTTTAGGCTTCCATCTTCATTTTTATATTTCTTAGATTCTTTTACAAAATCAAATACGCCAAACATATTTCCGTGATCTGTGATGGCCACAGCAGGCATTTCATCTTGAAGGGCTTTGGCAAATAGCTTTTTTATACTACTGGCACCATCTAAAAGTGAATATTGGGTATGGTTATGTAAATGAGAAAATTTCATGGCTTAATCAGAAAGGGTACCAAAATTAAAACAAAGCATCACTTCATGCTAATAAAGTTGTAAACAACCAAGAAGCGAAAAGTGCAAAAGAAAAATGTCAATTTTAAAGTCCTTTCATGATCAAATCAGCTGTAAGTAAAGCTTTCGCCAAGTTTGTATCAAAGTCTTCTATCTTCTTCACGAATAGCTATATCGTTGATACTAGCATATCGTTTAGCCATATACCCCATTTCATCAAATTCCCAATTTTCGTTTCCATAGGCTCTCCACCATTGACCATGTTCATCTTGATATTAGTATTCGAATTTTACGGCTATTCTATTTTCATGATGTGCCCAATATTCTTTCTTCAGCTTATAGTGTATTTCTTTTTGCCATTTCCTTTCTAAAAAGGCTATTATTTCTTCATGCCCTTGTATAAATTCATGTCTATTTCTCCATTCACTATCTACAGTGTAAGCCTTAGCAACTCGAATCGGATCTTTACTATTCCAGGCATCTTCAGCCATTTGAATTTTTATCTTGGCGGTTTCAACAGTAAAGGGTGGCAAAGTTGGTCTTGAAATTTCTGACATAACAGTATTTTAAAGTTCAGTAAAGAAAATTCTTAAGTGAATATTTAACTTATAATTTATCGAAGAATATCTTGAATAATATCGAGATGGTGCTTACAATGAATTTCTAAAAACTTGATAGTCTTTTCTACTTGCAGATGATTAAAAACAGGATGATCGAAGAATTTATCTTTTGACATCGCTTGCAAGACTTGAATATTTGGCGAGTTTCCGCTATATGTTTCTTCAAACTTTCAGCTGAATATTGTATACTTGGTTGTACCGAAGCTGGAGACTTTGCCTTGCCTCTAGGTATTTTTTTTAAAGTAAATACGATCAATCTTACCAAACTAAATTTCTTGTTGTATTCCGAAGGATTTGAATTAGCCAAAGATTCTGTAATCTTATCTAAAGTCAACAAACTATGCTCAATATGCCAGCCTACATTGGAAGCAGAAACTTCTTTCTTTGATTTCATGGCATGAGGGATGGCCTTTTCTAAATCCAACAACAGACTATCAAGTTTATTCATAATTTCCATTATTCTCTATGGTAAAAATACCCACACTATCTGCACCTGTCGAAGCCTTTATTCCTTTTAAATACATGGTATAAAAATATCCGGGTTTTGCCTGATAGATGGGCTGCTTAAAATTAATATCACCTGTAATACTGAATGAATGATCTCCTGCATTAAACGGTGTATAGGGTGAATAATCTCCATTTGAATAATTGGCAAATAAGATGGTTGAATTTGTATCTTTACTTACATTCACATTTCCCACATCATTCCCAAGATGTATAAATCTGATTTTACAATCTGAACCTTGTGGTGTGACAAATAATTCATCCACAATTTTAAATTTTACCATAGACATAGAATCATAGATCACTATACTATAGGATTTATTGTCTACCAAGGTGATAGCTGTATCAATAACGATGGCTCCATTTGAATTTTTAATTTGAAGTTTTCTATAGCCAGCCAAATACTCTCGAAAGTAGGTATAGTTTAAATATTGAACATTGCTGGAATAAATTGTTTGGTAGTCCACATCCATATTCAAATCGCCCGTAATGGAAGACGCATTGATGAGGCGCATTTTTGACTTATAATCAACTACTTTATGTCCTTCACATGCACTAAAAAATGCGAGTATAACTAAACTTAAACTGAATAAAACGAGATGATTTTTCATAGAGATATTTTATAAAAATCGAGGATGTTGCAATTGTTCAATAAAATGAGATATCAAACTTGGTTTCAATACAATGGGAAATACCAATCCAAAAATGCCTCCCCACATATGGGCATCGTGTCCAATATTATCTTGCCCTCTTTTACTCATGTAAGACGAATACCATATATATCCTACCCCAAACAAAATTGCAGGAATAGGTATGGCAAAATAAATTCGAAGTTCTTGCCAAGGGTCAAAAATTATGGTTGCAAATAATACGGCTGAAACGGCCCCACTTGCACCTAATGAGCGATAATACGAATTTCCTTTATTTTTCTCATAAGAAGGAATACTGGCGCAAAACAAGGCTAACATATAAAACAAAGGATACACAAAAATATTTCCAAAAAGTCCTTCAAAGACAGTTTCTACAATTGGACCAAAGAAGTATAAAGTCAACATATTAAAAACCAAATGACCGATATCTGCATGAATAAATCCATGGGTAAAGAATCGCCACCATTCTTTTCTCTCCTTTACAACCATGGGATAAAAAATAGCCTTGTTCATTAAGTCGCCATTATTAAAAGCCGAAAATGATATCAGCACTGTAATCCCAATGATTACATACGTAATCGTAGATGTCATCATATTATCCCGATTGTTTTTGATTATACTCTTTCAAAGCCTGTTCAAGACAATCCATGGCTTGATCGATATCTTCAGATTTCAGTACATAGGCAAATCGAACCTCATCCACGCCCAAACCTTTAGTTGCATAAAACCCTGCAGCAGGTGCCATCATAATGGTTTGACCATTATATGAAAAGGATTCAAGCAACCATTGACAAAATTTTTCAGCATTATCTACGGGCAATTTAGCCATGGCATAAAAAGCACCGCCAGGATTTGGACATAAAACACCAGGAATATGATTTAATCTACTCACCAATAAATCTCTACGTTTCAAATACTCAGCTTTCACGTCATCAAAATAATCTAAAGGTAAATCCACGGCTGCTTCTGCCGCAATTTGGGCAAATGTAGGTGGACTCAATCGGGCTTGGGCAAATTCGGCCTCCACAAGCACTATATCGTTTAGAGATAGTATCCATTAAAATCACATGTTGATCCATACCTTCTAAACTCAAAGCCGAAATATGTTCATGGCCATCATAACAAAACTCTCGATAAGCCTCGTCTGAAAACAAGAATAAATTATGCTTCAAGCAAATATCCCTGAGCACATTCATTTCTTCTTTAGAATACAAATACCCAGTTGGATTATTTGGATTACAAATCATGATAGCCTTAGTTCTTGGCGTAATATTCTTTTCAAAATCTTCTATCGGAGGCAATTTAAATCCTTCCTCAATGCTAGATGATATGGGCTTGATGACAACTTGAGCCGCCACAGCAAATCCATTATAGTTGGCATAGAAGGGTTCTGGAATAATAACTTCATCGCCCGAATCTAAGCAAGACATTAAAGCAAATTGAATTGCTTCACTGCCGCCGGTAGTGACAATAATTTGATTGATGTTTAAGTTCAAGCCTGAACGACCATAAAACTCGACCAATTTTTTTCTGTAACTTTCAAAGCCAGCACTATGACTATATTCAAGTACTTTCATGTCTGTATGCCTTACAGCATCGAGCATAGCTTTAGGCGTTTCGATGTCAGGTTGGCCTATATTTAAATGAAATACTTTTATTCCTTTTTTCTTAGCCGCTTCGGCAAATGGAACTAATTTACGTATCGGAGAAGAGGGCATTTGAACACCCCTTGAAGATATATTTGGCATTTGGCTAAATTATCTATTCTAGCTTAATTAGTCAAATATATTTTATTAAATGCTACAATCTTTAAGAACATGCCCTTTAAAACAAACTTTAGCCAGGGACTCTTGAAATATATTTATCCATTTCCTTCAATTGATCGAGTATCATTTGGTTTTTAGGCTTACAAGCTTTGGCCTTTTGATAATAAAATTTCATGCCTTTAAAATCTCTTCTTTCACCACAAATGCTAGATAATTGAAGAAAAGCTGAGGCTTCAGAATCTTTGTCTGGCAAGCCTAAGGAGATAGCCTTGCGTAAATTTTCGTAGGCTTCTTTTTTATTGCCTTTTTTATAAGCAATCATGCCTAGTTGCAAATAGGCGCCACCTTCTACACTTTTATCGTCGATACCCGAGGCCAAACTGCGGCGGATATCTGCTTCGGCATCTTCAAAATTCTCGTTCATGGTAGAGAAATTTGATTTTAGCATGAAATAGGCAGAACGAACAGGCTTATATAACAAATTCGGGTATTTGACTCTTGCCAATAAACTTTGAGCTCCTTCGACATCACCATCTTCGATATGTTTTTGAATGAGGGTAATAGGGCCAATCATAAAATGTGCTACGACCATTAGGATAGCCACGAGAAAAAATATCCAACTTACCCAAAATCCATGTTTCATTTGAATGGTAATCAACACACCAAGCGCAATAAGTGCGATGGCGATAAACAATCTGTTTAAAACAATAAATCTTCTAAGGGCTTGCATGCAAATAAAAATTGAAGTGCGAATCTACATCTTTTGATGAATTTATGGTAAGTCTTTGGG
>CAZSUF010000002.1:31445-31931 GCA_964609875.1 uncultured Bifidobacterium sp. | reverse complement strand
AGTTTGGACAGGGTTTAAGAAAGTGGCAAAAGGCAAGCTAACAATTTGTGGTAACTATAATTAAGTTTTTTCAAAACCCTGTTAGCACTTAAATTACCATTCAATGCAACAGCCAAAAAATGGATATTTGCGTATCTTTAATCAATTAGGTTCACTTATTATGATATCTCAGCTTTCAAAATCAGCAAACAAAACCATTCTCTCTATTGCAGATATTGCCAACGGCGTTTACCAATATGGAGTAAATTTTGAAGGAAGTCCGAAAAAAACAGGTAAATTAACTATCTTAAAGTAAAAGCATGAAGTATTTACTTATTGTCCTTTTACTATTTTCTTTTATGCCAATTCAAGCTCAAAATAAAAGTGCATACACTTGGGTTGTTGGCAATAATGCGTCCTATGGCAAATTTGATGGAACAACTAACAAACCAGTAACTGCTAGCTTGTATCAAATTACTGAAATATTGTGAATACAAAATTCGTTAA
>CAZSUF010000002.1:29020-31350 GCA_964609875.1 uncultured Bifidobacterium sp. | reverse complement strand
CAAGGCACTTTAATATTGCCTAAAGGAAGTAGTGGGCTTTATTATGTAATTATTCCTACTGTCACTGATATTGGATATAATCAATATTGGACAACCCAGGGTGGTAAATATCCATATGATGAAATATTGGTACATATAGTTGATATGAAGGCTAATGGAGGTCTTGGTAAAGTAATTGAAAAAAACAGGGTACTGATAGACCATGTTGAATTAGCTACAACTAATCTTCAAGCTTGTCGTCATGCTAATGGTATAGATTGGTGGGTACTCAAACAAGGCTATGATTCGAATATTGTTTATCGTTTCCTAGTTACTAAAGACACCATTCAGGGGCCCTATATCCAATGCTTTTCAAGTCCATTATTTGGCTGGAATTCTTCAACTGGTCAAAATAGTTTTAGTAAAGATGGTAAAAAATATGCTTCAATTCAAGGTCAATGCAATAAACTATTTATGGCCGATTTTGACAGATGTACTGGAGAGTTGAGCAACCCAAAAGTATTTAATATCCCAATTGATTCAACATCTTATCCTGTATTGGATAATGCAGGAACAAGGGATTCAATTGCTGGAGGTGGGGTCTTTTCACCAAATGGGCAGTTTTTTTATGTCAGCAAATGGTGGAATATTTATCAATTTGAATATGAAGTTTCAGATAGTAGTTTGGCTTGGTATAATGTAAAAAGAGGTACCGATACAACATGGAATGCATTTGAATCTTATAAAACATTAGGTTTAGGTCCTGATAATCGAATTTATGTAGGCAAAGGTGCAGGTAGCTTCAAACAATTCAGCGTAATTGACAATCCTGATTTAAAAGGGTCTGCTTGTGGATTTTGTCGCAAGTGTTTTCGGGTTGATAATGCTTTAGGGGGCTTAAACGCCCCACCTAATGTTCCAGATTTCAATCTTGGTCCCATTTCACTTCCTTGTTGGCCTTTGGAGGTTTCGGGTGTCCCTAAAGAAGCATCTAAGATTAAGTGCTACCCTAATCCCGCTTCTACTTCACTAACTATGAGCTCGTCACTGCGAGTAATGAAGCAGTCCCAATTGAGATGTATAATATGGTAGGTGAGATAGTACTTAAAACTCAGATTCAATCTCAAACTAAAGTACAAATTAATATTAGTTCTTTGCCTAAAGGTGTTTATGCAATTCGGTGTGAGGGGGTAAGTCAAAAGGTGGTGGTGGAGTAAAGACAGACCGCAGATGAAGCAGATGGAGCAGATGATTTCTCAATGTCCAAATGTTGTGCTTGTTCATAAAACAGTTAAGCCCTGTTTCGTTTTTAGTATGCTAATTTTTTATTGTTAAGTTCTACGTGAAAGTTCACTTTCGCTCCCAAAGCTTCAAAAACTTTCAAAATTGTGGTAAATCTAGCATCCGTGGTGCTATTTTCTATTTTAGAAATTTGGGCTTTTTTTACGCCTACAAGTTCACCCAATTCTTCTTGCGTTAAATTACAATCTAGTCGAGCCTGTTTGATGGCTTGTCCTAACAGGTCAAGACGAAGTTCATTTTCAAATTTATCACGTTTCTGTGTTCCTTTTTTCCCAATGTATTTGTCGGTTAAATCTTCTAAACTATATGTTTTCATTATTCTTTATTTTTTTCATTCATATACTTTTCTCTTAATTTTTCTGCTCTTTCGATATCGCTCTTCGGAATTTTGTAAGTTTTCTTGATTAGCCCATGAGTCGAAATTACTACTGTATCGCTTTTTTGGGTCTTGTCCCAAAATGCAAAAAGTCGAAAATATACTTTGTTATATGTTGTTCTAAATTCCCAAATTTCGTCTTGCAATTTCTTGAAAAGCTCCTTATCATAAGTACTTCGTGCTTTCTAAATGTTATACATAATTTTGTCTCTTGCTTTTTCCTCCACATTATCCAAAAAGTCTTTCGCTTCTTTTAAAAACTCAACCCGAAATTTATACTCATCCATTCTCACTCATTTTTTGGTAAATATATAAGTTTCTTATTTAGGAAACAAAAGATTCTAAAAAAAATTACTCTTATTGTGCAAGCGTCCCGCTTTAATGACTCTTCAGCATGATTATTCATATCTTATTTCTTAAAAACAAAAGTACAAATTCACTCTAATGATTTATCACTCTTATTGTGCAAGCGTCCCGCTTGTTCGAATAATTGTTAAGCGTCCCGCTTCAATGACTTTTCAGCCTAATTATCCATGTCTTGATTCTTAAAACAAAAGTACAAATTCACTCATGAAATTTGACTCAATCATTTTATTTGAAGCAATACTTCCTACACTTAATTTGAAACTATACAGTTAGTGTGTAGAAAAAAGATCTTTTGTATTGCGGCAAC
>CAZSUF010000002.1:23007-29010 GCA_964609875.1 uncultured Bifidobacterium sp. | reverse complement strand
TGCAGCGGATAGCGTGTGTGCCGCCCAAAAAAGAAATTCATTTTTTACGCAACTAACGTAGGCGATGTAAATTCCCTTGGCTATCTAATTTAAAAATATCTGAAGCTTGCTGTGGTTCTACTTCTTCTTGTCGCCACTTGACCACATAATCTGCTCTTGATTTTATTTCTTCATCAATATCGCTAAAAGTTTGTGGACTAGCCTTGCCACTTACATTCGCCGAGGTAGATACAATAGGTTGCCTGAGTCGCTTGATTAAGGAACGACAAAATGGATCCTTGGTCAATCGTATAGCCACGGTTCCATCTTCACTGATGATTGAATCTGGCAAATTAATCGCATGCGAATACACCACCGTGGTGGGTCGAGAAAAGGCCGTCAAGATATCACTTAAATCTGGAGGTGGATCTGCTAAATACTTCATCAATTGCTTGGTATCTGTCATGAGAATTACAAAACGTTTATTGACGTCTCTTTGCTTGATCTCAAACAAACGTTGCACCGCCAACTCATCGGACACATCGCAACCTAAGCCCCAAATGGTATCGCCAGGATAAAGAATTACACCATGATTTCTTATCACAGCTAAGGCTTCTTGCAAATCTTTTTCGTACTCCATGATTATTTTACAAGAGATTTATAGACCTCCATCACGGCAAAAGTAGCTTGATAATTTGAAAACTTTTTCACCTGTTCATTTCCTTTTTCAATGCAATGATGTCGCAAAGCTGTATCCTCTAAAATTTGTTGCATAGCCTCTGCTATAGAGCTCACATCATGCGGATCTACAAGCAAAGCTGCATCGCCCCCCGCTTCTACTAAGCTCGAACAATTTGATGTAATGACAGCGGTTTTACTTGCCATGGCTTCAACAATAGGTATGCCAAAACCTTCCATCAATGAAGGATACACTAGTGCTTTGGCATAAAAATAAATGGCGGGCAAGTCCCTATTAATTTCATCAAATGAATAATGCTCATCTAAAAAAATTACATCAGTTCCCCTACCTTGTTCTTGAATGAAATCTTTGACTAGTTCTTTATACTTCCCTCCTTTGCCTATCACCACTAGTTTTGTATCATCATCTCGATTGAGTTGAAAAAAAGCTTTACATGTATTCAGTAAATTTTTTCGTTCAATGATACTTCCTATGCTTAAAAAATATTTTTCAGGTAAATGGTATTTTGTTTTAATTCGCTCATATTGTTCAGGATCGGGCGAGCGATAATATCGTTGATCACATGCTTGATAACAAATGGCAATTTTGCTTTCATCTATGCCATAAAGTTCAACCAAATCTTTTTTGGTACTCGCACTTATAGCAATGATTTTATCAGCCACTTCAGAGGCATATTTAAATTTCGACCGATACACCATTCTATCACTCGATCGATATTGATCAGGTAAGTGTTCAAAAATTAAATCATGTATGGTCACCACACTCTTCACCTTTCTTTTTTCTATACCTCTTGGAAGCTCATGACTAAGCCCATGAAATAAATTTACCTTTTGCTCAATTTCATCAAGCATCCAACTCCTACGCCACAAAGCAGGAAGCACGTTCGACAGCCACGAGCTTGGATTGATTTCGATAATTTGTTGGCCTTGAGGTTGATACTGAGTTGACTTACTCGGATTAAACAAATAGTATTCATTCGATGGATAAAAAGTGGCCATCCCATCGATTAAGGTTCTGCTATAATTTCCTAAACCCGTTACATTGTGGTAGGCTCTTTTAGCATCATAACCAATTTTCATGTGTGTATCCATATTCGTTTATATCGCTCCCTACCATTGAACTTTACAAGAGGCAAGATACTACTTAGATTGTCGGTGTACAAATAAGTGATTTCTTTTTTCCATTATCTTACGTTTATGATTTTTTTTGGGCGGCACACAGGCTATCCGCTGCTACGCCGCCCCTTCGCAAAGCCTCAGGTTCGGGGTATTCGCTACTATCCTTGCCGCAATACAATCATCTTTGTGAGTTCAAAGAAAATTTCTTTTCTGATTGTATCATGTAGAATGATACTAAAACCATCACATCATTTATTTCAAACTCTTCAAAATAAAATTCTATTTGAGTATGTTTGCAAAAAACAAGATCATGAGTCATGAAATAAAAATAGCCGAAGCATGGGCCAACCGAGAATTACTTAAACAACCCGAATATATACAAGCAGTCAACGATGTGATGGAAGAAGTTGATAAAGGTCGTTTGCGTGTGGCTTCACCTGCAGATGGAAATTGGGTAGTAAATGAATGGGTCAAGCAAGCCATTCTCATGTATTTTGCTATTCGTCAGATGGAAACATTCCACCTTCCGCCTTTTGAGTTTTACGACAAAATGAAATTAAAATCAGATTACGCTTCTATAGGCGTTAGAGCTGTTCCGCATGCAGTGGCTAGATACGGTGCTTTCTTAGCCCGAAATGTAGTGCTCATGCCAAGTTATGTAAATATCGGCGCTTATGTCGATGAAGGCACAATGGTAGATACTTGGGCTACAGTGGGTAGCTGTGCTCAAATCGGCAAACATGTTCATTTAAGTGGTGGTGTAGGCATTGGGGGTGTATTAGAACCTTTACAAGCTAGTCCAGTTATTATTGAAGATGGTTGCTTTATTGGCTCCCGTTGCATTGTGGTTGAAGGGGTTGTGGTAGAAAAGGAAGCTGTATTGGGCGCCAATGTGGTATTAACTCAGAGTACAAAAATTATTGATGTCAGTGGCCTTGAACCTATCGAATATAAAGGCAGAGTGCCTGCAAGAAGTGTGGTTATTCCAGGTAGCTATACCAAAAAATTTCCTGCTGGAGATTATCAGGTTGGCTGCGCCCTCATCATTGGACAACGCAAAGCAAGTACTGATTTAAAAACCAGTCTGAATGACGCTTTAAGAGATTTTAATGTAAGTGGATAAGGATATTAAGGCAAAGGCATCGCACTTTTTTGCACACCCACCATTCCTTTGATATTTACAATCTTATATTCACTAAAACTTTGATTCGATTCTAAACCATCACCATAGATGATTTGCGTGGGCGTAGTGATAGTGACAAATTTTTCTGTAAAAAATTTCCTCGTCTTTTCATTCCACACTAATTCCTCAGTTTGAAGGCGTTCGTTTTTAATATTTGTAATGATGACACTATCACGAACGAGTACGTTGCCATTTTTTTCAAAATACTTCCCATACTTGGCTGTCATGGTACTTTGCACTTTCAAACTATCATCAAAGAATTCTACCTTTAAGCCATTCATCATTTCGATGTAAGATGGATTGGCAGATTGGTTATGACTAAATTTTTTAGTACTCAATCTAGCTGAGGTATGCCCATTTTTGCTATATAAAATAGTGACATCTTCTGCCCTTTCTGTATTTAAAATACTTTTATCTAGCAAAACATCTATCTTTTTCAAATCTGTTTTACAAGATTGCAAAAGCATTACACTTAAAAGCAACCACAGAATTTGTGTAGGTATTATTTCTATGTTGCCTAAGAAAGACTTCATGGTTTAGTCGTATTTCCTCTTCACAAACCAACGATCGTTGAAGGTTAAACCAAAGGAAAAACGAGTGAATCCTTCTTTGATTAATCCATCAGCTACTTTACCGCGACTTCCAAACTCAACGGCTGCATTGATTTGTCCTATGCTTAAATTTGTTCTTCGAATAGGATATCCAATACCTGCAGTCACAGCCTTTTTTGACAAATGTTGTCCATTAAATTGCAAATAATCTTGTCCGAAGTAAACACCAGCGCGATAAGTCACCTTCTTCCAAAAGTTATTGATTGAATTTACATCTGGCGTTAAACCCCCACCTAATTTAAATGTCCAAGTACGTGTGGTAGAATCTGTTTTGCCAAGGATTGTGAATTTCTCCCAGTTCGAAGTGGTTAAATCCATGCCTATCTGCCAAAAATCACCTCGATTCAACATCAAACCTGCTCCAAATGAAGAAGGCATTTGAATATGTCCTTTTTGCTTGCTTTCTACATAATAAATGGTATCTGAGGCACCATTTCGAGTATACTCCCAAATAGATTCTCTGGTGGCTTTTAGTCTTTGATTTCCGGAATATGTCAATCCAAAATTTACGCTATAGTCTTCATTGATTTTCGTATGATACAAGCCCCCTAATTGCCAGAAAAAACCACCCATAATAATTCTAGAATTAATCACACTTGGTATTATGTTTAAAGAATCAGTATAATTTGTTTCTGTACTATTCACAATATTGCCGAAGTTGTATCCTGTATTAAAGCCCACAGAAAAATCCTGATATTTATAGGCCGCTCCTAGATATATTTTTTGTAAACCTCCGCCTCCAGTATAACTACTTATTGAATTTGCAAACCCAAGAGTATCAGTTTTTTCCATATTATACCTCATTCTTGTAACGGGTAATAATCCGAAACTGATGCCCATCTTTTTACCCACAGGAAAACCAATGTTTACTGAAGAAAAAGTAGCAGAACCTGTTTTGTTAGCCCCGTAAGAATTTTTAATATTGAGTAAGCTGCCTTCCATGGCCACTTGATAAGCCGTCATTTTGAGACTGGCATAAGAGGCAGGATTTACTGGGTTTGGCACCAAAGGATTATCATCGGCAACCGAAACGCCTCCCATGCCTTTACTAAGCACACTTTCTATTTGTTTGAGATTTCCTATTCCATATCTTGAATAACGAGAATTTTCTTGAGCCTGCATTTTTACAGAAACTAAGAGACTTGTTGAGAGGAAAAGTAATTTACAGGTGGTTTTCCAAAATGGCATATAAGCCCTTGAATAAAAAATTAGCATCCGCAAATATCTTGTTTTTCAAACGTGATTCAAAGAAAGGGGCATCACCGCCAGTTAAAACTGCGTTAATATTTCCATATTGATTCTTATACAAATCAATCATTCCGTCAATTTCAGCAGCTATGCCATTAATGACACCACTTCTGATGGAAGTTTCGGTATCATAGCCCAATATAGACAAATGGCCTTCTTTTTCTACCAAAGGTAATTTACTGGTAAACTCATGCATAGATTTGAATCGCATATGCACCCCAGGTGAAATAGCCCCACCACGAAATGCATTATTTTTTGCTAAAAAATTATAGGTGATACAAGTTCCAATTGAAATCACCAAACTATCTTCTCGAGGAAATTGTTTACTCAAACCTGCAACAAGAGCTAATCTGTCATGCCCGAGGGTTTCTGGACTTCCATAGGCGTTTAGAAATGGGAGTTTGGTATCTAAATTCAGCAAATAAAATTGAGTATGCTTGCGTAAGAGTTCTTCTACTTTTTCATCATGATGAATGACTGATGATAAAATAGAACGACCAGGATTATGGAATTGAATGATTTTTTCGAGCTCTTCAAGGGTTTTTTCTTTGTCAAAAACTACTTTATCAATTAGTTTGTCGCCATAAAAAATACCAATTTTTGATAAAGTATTCCCAAAATCAAGACATAAGGTGACTATTAACATAGGTTAGCATTCTGGGAGAGACAAATTATCTATTTTATCGGGGGTAAATGTAAAAGAATATCATTTTAAATAAAATAAATTGCGCCCAAACATAGTTATTTTAAGTTTATTATGATTCATCGATTGAAAGTTTTCTAAAATGCCCATTTAATTGAATTCTTTCTTTTAATTTCTGCAACTCAAGGATGGTGGGGATGGTATTTTTTAGGTGCTGAATAATATATTCTTGTCTTTCACTTTCACTGAGTAAAGTCAATAATTCATATTCTTGATTCAGACCTAAACCAAGATAATGTCCAATATCATACACAAAAAGTTCCTCATCATTTTTTTGATACTTTTTATTGACTTCAAGAAGATCATGAAATTTTCTCGTTTCTTGTAAAATCAAAGACATTCTCGATCGTGTACAAGTTTCAATATTTTCAGGGTAATTGACCACAGCCCCCATGTATAATTTATCTGGCACCTCCTTAATAATTTCAAGAATTCTAAAGATCGACTTCCCCACAGTTCTA
>CAZSUF010000002.1:17811-22997 GCA_964609875.1 uncultured Bifidobacterium sp. | reverse complement strand
GCTCTTTGTCAATCGATAAAATTTCTACAGTTGTGCCGAAATCTTCTATTTTATTTCCAATAATAGGAACAACACCAAACTCCTTTTTTGCATCAATACAATCTTTGATTAATTGTTTATATCGAGGTTCGAAAATATGCAGATTCAATTTCTCATGAGGAAAAACAACAATATTTAATGGAAAAAGTGGAATAAATTTAGTCATGAAGTAAAGATAATAAAAGTATAGAATTGATCTAGTCAATTGCATCCCCTAAAAAATCATCCAAATCTCGTCTTTGCTGTTTGGTGGGTCGTCCTACTTTGCTTAAACGTTTTCCAGTATAAAAACTACTAGTCATACGAACATTGATTTCTTTATCTTCTTCAGGCGTAATATCAATATAATATTTCAAGGATTCTTCATAGGAAACTCTCTGTTGAATTAGTCCGAGTACTTTAATTTTCCATTTCCTAGCCTCTGTTTTTACTTCATACTCTTCATGCAACAATACGGGTTTGGCTGGTTTTAAGGCTTCCCCTTTCCATTTCACTTTCCCTTGGTCACAGGCTGTGGTGGCCAATGATCTTGTTTTAAAAAGCCTAATAGACCATAAATATTTATCGATTCTTATTTTCTCATTCATTCAACAATCTTTTATCTTTAAATCGAATAGGTTTTCTGCTATCTTGTGCAAATTGCATGGCTTGAATTTCCGAAGTTGAGCAATAATTAATTTCTGGTACAACCCTTAGTCGAGATTGTAGAAAAGGCTTCAGTCTTTTTTCAATATCATCAACTGGTAAGTAAGTGCATATATGCAAAATCAATTCGTCGGTACCTAGCTCACCAGTAAAAACTTCAATGACATATTCTTTGATTTCTGTAAAATGATTTAGCATATCAAAAATTGCAGGTGGATACAAGGTGGTGCCTTTATATTTGATCATTTGCTGTTTGCGGCCTTTAACTGGACTTAGTCTTTTTGTTGTTCTTCCGCAGGCGCAAGGTTCTGAATACACACAACAAATATCTCCTGTTCTATATCTCAATAATGGCATGGCCTCCACCACCAATGTGGTGATGGTTACTTCGCCAAACTGACCATCTGCAACTTGATTTCCATCGTCATCAAGAATTTCAACAATGATTAGCTCGGGTTGATGATGCCCGCCTAAACCATGCTCACATTCAGTAAATGCAGTTTGCATTTCCGTAGAAGCATAGGTTGAAAATAATTTTACAGGCCATTGCTGCAAAATATGCTTACCCAATGTGCTTAATGAATTATCTGTTTCTCGAATTGATTCACCAATACATAATATTTTGCTGATAGACAATTGTTGCAAATCAAATTGTATGGATGCTGCATATTCAATAATTTTCAATAAAAAAGAAGGAACCGCTACCGCTGAAGTTACCCCTAATCGTTGCGCAGTTTCTATTTGCATAGATGGCAATCCTGGTCCTGTTCTGACAACAGCTGCACCTATTTCCTTGGCACCTAAATAATAGGCCACGCCTGCCATAAATTGTCTATCCAAAGTAAGCATCAATTGTACTATATCTTCTTCGTTGATGCCCATCAATTGAAAAGACAATTTTTCATTCAAGGCTAATCTGTTTAAGTCATTGGCAGTAAGAGCAATACTAACAGGGCTACCTAAGGTGCCTGATGTGGAGGCATATTCACGTACCATTTTTTGGGGCACACACAGAAACTTGTCTTGATGTAATTGTAAATCAACCTTAGTAGTTGTAGACAAAAATGGCAAATCTTCAAGTAGAAGAATTTTTGAAAGCTCTATATTTTCGTCCTTAAATTTTTGTTGATAAAACGGAGAATATTTATTTAGATAATCCAGTAATTCAGTCAATCTAGCTTCTTGAAATAACTTTTGTTCTTTCAGAGAAATTCTTTCTATGTCGATTAATTTATTCATTGTATTAGTCGGCGCACTCGATGATTACATAAGCGGTTGCCAAGGTAGATGTATGAGAAATACTGACCAAAATACGACCTAATTTTTTTTCAATAAAAGCATCTTTCATCAATCCACTTAGTTCAATAGAGGGTTTACCAAATTCATCATGAACCGTTTCGATTTCATAAAATCGATGATTGCCAATAAACTTCAACCCGAAAGCTTTCAGAAATGCTTCTTTGACAGCCCATCTAGCAGCAAAATGTTCGTATGATTTTTTCTGCTTTTCGCAATAGTCAATTTCATTTTCAGAAAAAACATGCTTAGCAAAATCAGCATTGCGCGTAATCTTTTCTTGAATTCTATCTACTTCTGCCAGATCAATGCCAATACCGTATATCATTTCAAGAATTAATTTAAAGACTTATTCATCAACTCGTTTATCTCTTGGAACGATTTGCGCCATCAAATCAGCTTCGCAAACAAGTTTATTGCCCACATAAGCAGATCCTTTCATTTCGCAAATGCCTCTTCTAATAGGTTGCGTTAATTGTAACTTCATAATCATGGTATCACCTGGAATTACCTTTTGCTTAAATCGCGCATTGTCGATTTTTAAGAAATAGGTATCAAATTTTTTCTCTGGGCCTCCTTGATTATTCAGTACCATCACCCCTCCTGTTTGTGCTAAAGCTTCTAAAATCAATACGCCAGGAAATACAGGATTTTCTGGAAAATGTCCAGTAAAACATGGTTCGTTGAAGGTAATATTCTTGATGCCTACAATATGGTTATCACTCAAATCGATAATTTTATCTACTAATAAAAATGGGTATCGATGTGGTAATAGTTTTGAGATATAATTGATATCATAAATAGCAGGTTCAGAGGCAATATATACTGGCACATCTAACATGCTTTTATTCTTCTTAATATAATCCTTTATTTTTTTTGCAAAGGCTACATTGGCCTTATGTCCTGGCCTGTAAGCAATAATATTTGCTTTAATCGGATATCCTATCAACGTTAAATCTCCTACAATATCCAATAATTTATGCCTTGCAGGTTCATTAGAAAAATGAAGTTTCAAATTATTTAATATCCCTTCTTGAACTACTTCAATATTAGGCTTATTAAACATTTTCGCCAATTTGGCTAATTCCTCTTTTTCTAATACTCTATCAACGACAACAATAGCATTGTCTAGATCTCCACCTTTAATTAAATTATTTTGATGCAAGTATTAAATTTTTGCTATGTAAATACTCAATTTCGTGTAAAAAGCAAAACGTTCTGCAATCGGCAATTTCTTTTTTATAATTTTTTAAACCTTTTAGATATGCATGTTGTGTGCCTAATACATTCGAATTAAAATCAATCATGGTGGTGATTTTATATTCAGGACTAGGTGTGGCAACCATTTCTACATTCTTTTCTTCATCGATAAATGAAATATTCGTATCAATGGAAAAATAAATTCTTTTCGCATCTTGTTCTTCTATGCCTACTCTTTCAATTGCTGCTACAAATTCTTTAGCACTTCCATCCATAATGGGTACTTCTTCAGCACTTAATTGTACAATGGCATTATCTACACCCATACCTGTTAAGGCAGCTAAAATATGTTCGACAGTAGCTACTCGAGCACCATTATGTTCGAGGGTAGTACCACGAGATGTGTCAACTACATAATCTACATCAGCTTTCAAACTCGGTTCGCCTGGTAAATCAACTCGTTGAAATTTAATGCCATGCCCTGGACTTGCAGGTTTCACAGTCATGATAGATTTTAGTCCCGTATGTAATCCAACTCCTTCGACTACAAATTCCGCGGCAAGGGTATGTTGATTTGATGAATTCATAAAAAAGTATTCAAATATTGAATGATTAAATTTGTTTTTTTAATTCGGCCACTGCCTTTTCCAATTCTACAATTTGCTTTTGCAAGTCTGGTAAATTTCTGTAAATAACTTGACTTTTTAGCATAGAACGATAGTCGTAGGCTGGTGAACCTGTTAATGAACTTTGAGGAGTAACAACTTCTTTGGCAACCCCACTTTGTGCATTAATTTTTGTACCATCGGCAATTTTAATATGCCCTACAATGCCAGCTTGTCCGCCTATCATACAAAATTTTCCAACTTTTGTACTCCCCGAAATTCCAGCCTGAGCAGCAATGACGGTATTTACATCAATTTCGACATTATGTGCAATTTGTACAAGATTATCAAGTTTCACCCCACGGTGGATAATTGTTGACCCCATCACAGCTCTGTCGATAGTGGTATTAGCACCAATTTCTACATCATCTTCTATCACCACATTGCCTACTTGAGGAATCTTATTAAACTTATTATTCTCAAATGCAAATCCAAATCCATCGCTCCCAATGACTGTGCCCGCATGTATGATAACATGATCACCAATGACGCAATCTTTATAAATTTTTACACCTGCGTGAATTAAACAATTTTTCCCAATTTTCACTTGATTGCCTATATAACAACCTGGATAAATTCTTGTAGATTCTCCTATCGAAACCTTTTCACCAATGTAAGTAAAGGCACCAATATAGTGATTATCGCCAATACTCGCATTCTCAGCAATAAATGCAGGTTGTTCGATTCCTAAGGTAGGTTTGGGCGCAGTGATATCTTGATACGTTTGTAAAATTTGAGCAAATGAAACATAAGCATCCGGCACTCGAATCAAGGTGGCTTGTACCTTGTCTTTTAAAACTAAAGACGCATTCACTAAAACTACAGATGCTTTGGTTTGATACAAATATTCTTCATATTTCGCATTGGCCAAAAAGCATAAATCACCCACTTTACTTTCTTCAATTTTTGCGATGGAAGAAACTAATACATTCGCATCACCTTCAATTTGTCCGTTTACCAATGTGGCTATTTGTTGAGCCGTAAATTTCATATATCTATCTATTGAGTCTAGGGTGGCAAATGTAATGTTTTTTTATGGGTACTAAAAGGGCTTCGCTAATTAAGGTATGCTCCACTTGAGTAATCTCCTTAATTTCTCCATTTTTGAAACAAATTCTTATGTTCCCATCACCTAATACATAGGTTTGATTGACCGTACTATCATGAATAAAATAATAGTTCATGGCTTCATCCGACAAAGATAAATTCGTTTGTATCGCTACTTTTAATTCAAGCAATTCTTTCTCATTTTCAGTTGACAAAAATTTCACTTTAAACAAATCTCTGTCGATCAAACGGCGACAAAGATCAGATAAAATGCTATCCTCATGACTTGCCCAA
>CAZSUF010000002.1:8184-17760 GCA_964609875.1 uncultured Bifidobacterium sp. | reverse complement strand
TCTAAGTGTAAAAAATGTTTCAGAGAAATTCCACCCTGTTTAAAATCTTCTAAATTTCTTTGGGTAGCTAAAAAATATTGCAGCGACGGACTACCAAAAAGCATCTCTTTTTCTTTCACTACCTCCTTTGCACGCTTCAATATATTCACCAACATCAATTCTGAACTTAAAACGGTTTTATGCAAATACACTTGACTATACATAAGTCTTCTCGCAATCAAAAATTTTTCTATCGAATGAATTCCTTTCTCTTCTACCACTAATTCGTCATTCACGACCATCAACATTTTAATAATTCGATCATAACCGATAACACCTTCAGACACGCCTGTAAAAAAACTGTCTCTCGCCAAATAATCTAAACGATCTACATCCAACTGCCCATGAATTAATTGATGTAAAAATTTCTTGGGATATTCATTTTTAAAGATCGAAATCGCCACTTCTAATTTCCCCTCAAAATGCTGATTCAATTCTTCCATAATCAACATCGATAAATCTTCGTGATGCACATCGACTAAAGTATGTTCTAAGGCATGAGAAAATGGCCCATGTCCTATATCGTGCAAGAGTATAGCAATTTTGGCTCCTAACTCTTCTTCCTCTGTGATTGCCACTTGCTTTTGACGCAATTCCGCTATTGCCTGATGCATGAGATGATAAGCTCCAAGTGAATGATGAAATCTTGTATGCACAGCACCCGGATACACCAAGTAAGCCAAAGCCATTTGTTTTATTCGCCTTAAACGTTGAAAATAAGGATGGGCAATAATTTGATAAATCAATTCATGATCTATGGTAATAAATCCATGAACTGGATCGTTGATAATTTTTCTCAATCAAATTCAGTTTATCAGCGAAAATAGAGATTATCAGAGTGATAATGAAATAAATTTGAAGCAAGAATTCAGGATATTAAATTATTGACTTTATTTGATTTCCTGCTTTTAAAGAATCTACGATTTCCTTCATGCGTATTTTCTTTTTGTTCTCGTCTTGAATATGATGTAGCTTAAAGGCAATCGAATAAATTTGCGACTTATTCATTTGCTTAAAAACATCTAAGGCTTTTTTATTCTTCTCTACCATCTTCAAAAATTCATCGGGCAATTTCATGGAACTTGCTGGCGCATAAGCCCTATCCCATCGTCCATCTGCCTTTGCCAAATTCACTTGATGCAAACCACTTGGCTGCATTCTTTTTTCTGCGATTAATTTTTCTACTTTGGCCACATTCACTTTAGACCAAATGCTTTTGGGTCTACGAGGAGTGAACCTAACCAAATATGAAATATCGTCATAAGCGTTAATAAGCCCATCGATCCAGCCCCAACATAAAGCTACATCCACGGCTTGCGTAGGCACAATGCTTTGCAAACCTGAACCTTTTTTATAATATCGCAACCAAAATGCTTGATCATTTTGATGATTCAATTTTAGCCATCGATCAAACTCTTTTTCATCTTTAAATGGAATAACGGGAATCTCTTTATGCAACAACATGTAAAAAATTTCTATTGAGAGACTAAAGTAAAATGATTATTTTAAAATAAGCTATTTTTTTTATGCCCCCGACAATCATTCTAGTCAAGTATTGCTAGTATGCGGGGACCCTGAATTTCATTCGTCATGCCTTGTACAGATGCGGATTCCGGGTGAGGGATTGCAGTGAAAATCCCATCTCGTTCTTCAAAACGAGATGGATTACAACGCAAAGCCCGACCCATAGATTAGGCTCTGCGACATCTATGGGGCACCCCCAAAACAATTAATGCTTAATGATAATTCTATGTACTTCCTTGCGACCGTCTGCGTTATTCATCACTAAATTATAAGCACCTTCTGCCAAACTTTTGGTATCCATCATCATATCATTTTGCTGATTGATGGCCGTGCGCACTATTCTGCCTTCGCTACTAATGAGAGCAAACATCACCAAACCTTTGAGTCCTTGTGTGCTTATATGAATGGCATCCGAAGCGGGATTAGGAAATATTTGTACAGTCGCTTTTTCGCAATTAAAATTTAATTGTACAATTTGCGAGTATACAGCACGCTGATCGATATCTACCATCTTCAACTTATAAAAGGCTTGTCCTTCTTGAGGTGTATGTGTTACATCATAATCGCTTTTATCTCCTTTGGCTTCGAGTAAAGCAATTTGTTTAAAATTTTCGCTATCCGTGCTATACATCACTTCGAAATGATGTGCATTAATTTCAGAAACGGTTTGCCAATGAATACGAGCTTCGCAATCTTTCTCAACCACTGTAAATTCTTGTAAACTAATGGGCAAAGGCGTTCCCTGAAATATCGGTAGCCATTGATATGACGAACCATTCATGACAGTATTCACGGCTGCTTGACTCATGCCAAACCAATCGGTGAGTATGGTAGAATACACAGATCTAAAATCATGTTGCATCGGTACGCTATCATCTACAGTGGCAGCAGCAGGTAAAACTGGACTTGTACCAATCGAAGATGAAATCACTTGGGTTCCAAAAACAAACATAGGCGCTGCTTCGCCATGATCTGTGCCATTGCTTCCATTGGAAATCACTCTGCGACCAAATTCTGAGAAGGTTAATCCCACCACTTTATGATCGAGGTTTTGCAATTCTAAATCTTGCTGAAATGTGCCAATGGCCTCGGACAAATTTCGTAATAAATCTGCATGAGCGCCTAGTTTATGATCACCTGGATCTACTTGTGTATCATGGGTATCAAATCCATCGATAGATACAATATACACAGGTGTTTGCAATCCACCAGAAATTAATTGAGCCACAATTTTTAATTGATCTGCTAAATAATTATTCGAAGGATAGGTTACGTTATTCGTACCTAAATTAGCCGCCGCTTGAATTGTATTTGTATAGGCCTGAGTTTGTTGAGCAATAAATCTTACATAAGTCAACTCATTGCCTCCTCGTGTATTTGGCGCGGGATCTACAGTTCCATTGACAATATTGTAAAAATTATTGATATCAGAAATGGTAAATCCATTTAAACCTTGTCCACCTACCAATACAGATGAAGCCATTGAACCAATTTCTATACTCAAGGGATCTGTAAAATTTAAGTTAGGATAAGCTGCAGGTGCGCCTGGAAATTGACTATCCACAAAGCGACCAATCCAACCAGTATTGACAAATAAGCTGGAGTCTGAAGCACTAGAATAAATGTCGGTAGCTCTGAAATGCGAGTAACTTGGATTGGGATAAGAAACCCCTTGCACAATATTTAATTTGCCATTGTTGTACATGTTTTGCATGGCCGTCATCGCAGGATGCAAACCTGTGGTAGGATTGCCCGTTAATGAAAGAACCTGATTAGATGGAATTAGAATATCTGCGCGTGCTGCAGTTAATTCGGCATATCGGTCTAGAGGAATTACTGTATTTAATCCATCATTTCCTCCACTCATTCTGACTAATACCAATATTTTGCCATTTGAATTTCGGGTTTTATGTGTCGAATTTTCTTGACCAAAAGCATGTATGGGCAAGCCATTCATAGAACAAGCCATAGTGGCCATTGAACTTATTTTAAGGAAATCTCTACGTTTCATGATTGTAATTTTTGTTAGGTTAATTATGCAATTTGATGTTCGGCAAGTCGACAAAGCTGTGTGAGTAATTGCTGTAATCTCGATTCAACGGCTCCTTTTAAAATTGGATCATTGGGCGAATTGATATACTGCAACCAAGCGTTAGTCCAATAGTAATTTTGTGTTTGACCTGTCAGCAAAACAGACTTATAATAAGTTTTCGAAGTTTGAGATAAGGTGAAAGACAAAAGCCTTGAAATAAAGAAGTCGAGTAAGATATCAGGATCTGAAGGCGTGGCACAATCTTTAGCAAAATCAATTACATTCTACATGAATTGTAATGAGGAAGAAACATAAATCCCAAACCCATTAAAAATATAATCTGTGAATTCTAATCTATTGGGTAAGGTGTCAGAATTAATCCATACTTGATGATATTGTGGTGCTAGTCTGTATGCTGGCCAACCTGCTACATTCGGCGGATCACCTGGCTTCATAGCAAACAAATCGCAAATATAAAACAGGGTAATATTCGCTTGATAGGCATCTTCGATTGAAGTGGCTGCGGGAAATCCAACTTTAGAAGTGCGCATTAAACCAAGATAATAATCCATAGGATTTTTTATGAGACAATCTTTGCTCATAGTCGCATCAAAAAAGTGCTCGCTTTTAAAAAGCTGTCGAAGTACGGGTCTGATTTCCCAATTGTTGGTAACGAATGTTTGCGCTAATGGCGTAATTACATTCGTTTCAATATCAGGGGTAATATCATAATGAATAAAAAATTGGTAAAGTTTTCTGCAAATAAATTTGGACACTATCGTCGTCTTTGCAAAAATCATATTGAGTAAATCATCTAATTCGTTTTCACCATTAGCTCCGCTTTGTCCTGTGATAATTGTATTACTATAAAAAGGAGAAAATGTTTTATTGGTATCATCATGCCAGGTTTCATCAAAAAAATAGTTCGTAGAATTTGTCACATCTAACCTAAATCCTGTGAGAACTCTTGCGGCGGCTTGCACATCGTCTTCTGTATAATAGTTAGCACCTTTTCCTATGGTAAATAATTCTTGCAATTCTCTCGCATAGTTTTCATCAGGAGAATATTTGTTGTTATAGTAACCATTCAAATAAATAAGCATCATCGCATCTTTGGTCATGGCCTTGACAAAAGTTTTGAAATTTCCTAAGGCATGCGTTCTAATTAGTTTGAGGTGATTATAATAAACCCTATTTTCTCCTACAGCGCTCATTTGGGTAGCAAAATGATTGTGCCAAAACAAAATCATTTTTTCTTCTATACTTAACCCTTGACGTATGATATTATTCATCCACCAAGCCTGAACGGACAAATAACGATAATAACCGACAGTCCCTACCGGATCGTACGGTGTATTGACCCAAGTTTGACCGAAGGGTATATTTTGGGTATCTGGTTCAATATTCTGATAATAATTGACAGGTGGAGAGGGATTGGTTGATGGCGCATTGATAAGAGCATCTACTGCCTGACTCACCGTCATAGAAGCGATGGCTGTTAAATCGTTTTTGGTTACCCCAAACATGGTTCTTTTAAGTAAATGTACTTTTTGGGATTCTGTCCATGGCCCAGCATAAGGAGTAATGCCGCTTCGAGTTGTTTTTACCTTAAGAGGTAATTCCTTATTGGCGTACTTTTCAAATACAGTATCCTTTTGTAGGATATACTTAGAAGAGTCAAATTTATTTTTCTTGAAAATATCAAGAAAAAAATCTTTTCTGTTGATACTAGGCATAAAAAGAGTTTTAGTTTAGTTAGTTTATTAGCATATTGAAAGTAACAAGAACGATACCAAAAATGACAGAACAAATAATCCTGATCAAATTCTAGTGAAAAATTAAAATAACCTTTCGATTTTTTTACATAATCACAGACCAAGCCGTAATTTATAATGACGATAAAGCGTTTATATATGACAATATTTAAATCATAATAAATCTATATTAAAATTCAACTCTCTTAATTCAATGAATATTTGTTTATTTTATATGCTATATCTTATTAAATAATTATACTTTTGCGAACTAAGTCAAACTATTATGCAAGAATTACAAGATTTAAAGCAAACATTAAAAACTCAAATTATTGAATCCCTTAATTTACAGGGAATGACACCTGATCAAATTGATGACAATGCGCCACTCTTTGGTGATGGATTAGGGTTAGACAGTATAGATTCATTAGAGTTAATGGTTTTACTTGAGCGCAATTATGGGATTAAAATAGAAGACGCCAGAGAAGGACGTAAAGCGATGGAATCAGTAGAAGCCATGACTCAATACATTGCGGCACATCGCACAAAATAACCTAGTATGAGATGCTAATTGTTAGTGGATATGGGATTGTGACATCTTTGGGACTAGGGCAAGCTGCCAATTTTCAAAAATTATCAGAAGAACAACATGGATTAAGTTCAATTGAACTGATTGAAACTATTCATGCAAGTTCATTTCCTTTTGGTGAAGTAAAATTAAATAATCAGACTTTACATGATCAATTAAGCAAATCACCCAAAGAAGGTTTTACAAGAACTACCCTTTTAGGGATGAATGCCTTACAAGAAGCTTGGGTTCAAGCTCAGATTGAAGCTCATCAACCTCTACGAATAGGATTATTTAATGCAACCACTGTTGGAGGCATGTGTGAAGTAGAAAAGTATTATTATGATGTGTTAGAAAATAAAGGAGACTATAGAGATTATGCCGACACCATAGATTGTGCAGATTGTACGCATAGATTAGCAGATCATTTTGGCATCAAGCATTTTGTGACTACCATCAGTACTGCCTGTTCTTCTTCAGCGAATGCCATCATACTTGGTGCAAGAATGCTTCAGCAAGACATGATAGACATAGCCATTTGTGGTGGAACAGATGCTTTAACAAGATTTACGATTAATGGTTTTAATTCACTTAAAAATATTGATCGACAAAATTGTCGGCCTTTTGATGCAGATCGAAATGGCTTAAATCTTGGCGAAGGGGCTGCTTACCTCATCATAGAAAAAGAAAAACACGGCTTGAAACGAGGCATTACTCCCTTAGCCACCTTGAGTGGATATGGAAATTATAATGAGGCTTTTCATCCTACAGCACCTAATCCAGCAGGAGAAGGCGCCTTTCATGTGATGGAATTATCTTTAAAAAAAGCGGGACTTCAGGCGGCTGACATTTCATATATCAATACACATGGTACAGCCACATTAACCAATGACGAGTCTGAATCAAATGCGATGAAAAGATTGTTTCATGAGCTCCCTCCTTTTAGTTCTACCAAATGTTATACCGGTCATACCTTAGCGGCTGCAGGTTCGGTGGAAGCGTGTTTTTCTATGATGGCACTTCAAAAAAAATGCCTATTTGGCAATTTACATTTCAGCACACCTATGCCAGAATCGGCACTGATTCCTCAATTAAAATTCGAATCACAGGCTAGCATCAAACATGTTATGAGTAATTCATTTGCCTTTGGGGGTAACAATGCGAGTTTAATTTTTTCAACTTATTAATACACTGATGACACCATTATACATACGTTCTTCATGTTGTATTTCTCCTCAAGCAAGTTTTGATGGTTTTGATGGCATGAAAGATGTATTGAATTATGAAAATAAAATTTTGACTTGTGTAGAACCTGATTTTACTAAATATATTAATCCTGTTCAAATTAGAAGAATGAGTCGGGGTTTAAAAATTGGATTTACGGCTGCTGTTGAATGTTTGCACCGTGCATCTTTGAATTCAGTAGAAGCCATTATCATTGGAACCGGCAGAGGATGGATGTCAGATACTGAAAAATTTTTACGTTCTATTGTTGAGTATGAAGAAACGGCTTTGAATGCAACCTATTTCATTCATTCAACCTATAATCAGTTGAATGGCATGATTGCTTTAAACAAGAAAATTAATTCGTATAATATTACCTATGTTCATCGAGGTTTTTCTTTTGAGCATACACTCATTGATGCCCAATTACTTTTTGCTGAGGAGGAAGCTGAAAATGTTTTATTGGGCAGCTTTGACGAAATGACTCAAGAACATTTTACAATTAAGAAACATTGGAACTATTGGAAACAAGAAGCTATTCAAAGTAAAGATTTATTAACGAGTCACACCGATGGCACTATTGCTGGCGAAGGAAGTTCATTTTTTGTGGTATCCAAACAAAAGCCATCAACACGATGTGTAGCCGTAAAACATGTAGCCACACTTTTTAATCCTAAAGGACAAGATATTGAGAACGAAATCTATCATCTCTTAGAGAAAAATGGATTAAAGATTGAAGATATTGATTTTATTATGCAAGGAGAAAATGGCAATTATTATACCACTCCTTTTTATCAGCACATTCAAGCCGTTTTGTATAAGTCGAATAGTTTATACTACAAACATTTATGTGGTGAATATGATACGGCTATAAACTTTGGTTTTTGGTTGTCAGTAAAAATTTTAGAAGAACAAAAAGTTCCTACTTCTTTATTGAAAGAAGATGAAATTATGCGTTTGCATACAAAAAATTTCAAGCACATTTTATTATACAACAATTATTCTCAACTAAATCAAAGTTTGATCTTAGTTAGTCTGATTGATGCCGACGAGGCCTGATGCAGCGTTCAATTTCTACAAGGTTAAATTCATCGAATTAAACAGCATCATTCTGGATAGATTGAAATTAAAATAAGGGCTACAAACTTTAAGTCTTTAGCTAATAAAGAAACTGCATATCCAATAAACCAATGCTGCTAGAATTGCGCTAATTGGGATTGTTAAAACCCAAGCCCAAAGTAAACTAACTGTTACGCCCCATCTTACTGCACTTAATCTTCTTGTGGCCCCAACCCCAATAATTGATCCAGTAATAGTATGAGTTGTGGATACAGGAATACCCATTTGTTCAGTTAAGAATAAAGTAGTGGCTCCTGCTGTTTCAGCACAAACGCCTTCCAAAGGAGTCACCTTAGTAATTTTAGTACCCATAGTTTTTACAATTTTCCAACCACCACTAAGTGTACCCAAACCAATAGCGGCATAACATGATAAAGGTACCCAATCTGGCATGGCTTTTATATCTAGAATACTTCCATTGGCTACTAAGGCTGCAGAAATAATACCCATCACTTTTTGTGCATCATTACCACCATGTCCGATACTAAATGCGGCAGACGAAACTAGTTGTAATTTTTTGAACATACTTGCAGTTCTGCTTGCTTTCGGTTCTCGCATTTTTTCATTATATAAGAAGGCAAAAATAAATAGTCCAAGCATTCCAATAAGACCGAATCGTAAAAATCGATTATTCGCCTTTCCCATTTCTTTCACAAGATCAGCCTTGACATCAATTTTAATTTTCTTCTTAAAATCATCTATTTTATTTCCATCCAAACTGATCTTAGTTACCATAGAATCTACCATTTTAGTAATCCCTAATTCATGAAATTTTTTGGAAATTGGAATGAGGCTATCCACACAACTTTTTGCATATTGATATTCATTCAGTTTAGATTTATTTTGAGCAGATTGTATTTTTAATTGTTCAACTTTAAAATAAGCATTTAGCTTGTCTTTAAGTTTACTTTTTTCAATATCCTGGGTATTTACATGACTAACGATATTATTCGCTACGAATTCCGCCCCTTTACTTTCGTAGTCATGCGTATATTGTTGGCAGTTAGCCACACTTTTTGTTGCTTTTTCAAGTTTTTCTTTTACTTCAGCTAGTTTTGCTGAAGCAGCTGAATCTGCATGTAATGACAAATCATAGGTTAATTTCTCCACTTCGTATTCATACTTATCTTTTTTGAAGTATTTAGAGATATTCTCATTTACTTTATCTTGTTGAAATTTACTGAATAAAAACCATAATGCAATCCCTGAAAGAAACAAGATGCCACATTTCAACCATGTATTTTGACTGATAGTTACGAAAGTAAAAAACATAGAAATAATCATCCCAATTATTGGGGCTAAGAATATAAAAGCGA
>CAZSUF010000002.1:5734-8174 GCA_964609875.1 uncultured Bifidobacterium sp. | reverse complement strand
AATTTTACCACTATCAACAATTTCGAAAAGAGGCATCATTCCTTTAGAGATCAAGGCATGACAAATAGCTGCACCCGCAAAACCTCCAATTAATGTATGTGAAGATGATGAAGGAATTCCAAACCACCATGTCAATAAATTCCAAAAAATAGCTGCAATTAAACCACTAAAAATTACCGGTAGCGTGACGAACTCTACACGAACAGTTTTGGCAATGGTATTAGCAACTGCATGATCTTTAAAAATAGTGAAGGCTACAAAATTAAAAAAGGCTGCCCATAAAACTGCTTGGAAGGGTGTCAGCACCTTAGTTGAAACAATAGTCGCAATGGAATTTGCAGCATCATGAAATCCATTGATATAATCAAAAATTAAAGCCAATATGATAATTACGAGTACAAATGTCATTTCTTAAACAATTTAAATTTAATAATTCATGATAGAGACAACTACATTTTCGTAGAAACAGATGTGTAGAAATAGGTTTACTCGACAACATCATTATCCACTAAATAATTAGGCATATTTAATAACGATGCTTTCTATAACATTGGCAGCATCTTCACATTTATCTGTGACAATTTCCATGACTTGGAAGATTTCTCTTTTTTTAATAACTTCTTTGGCATCAACTTCATCAGCAAATAAACGTTCGATACTTAAATCATAAATATCATCTGCTTGATTTTCAAGATTATTGATCTTGACCAATGCATTGGTAATGTTACCCACATTCTTCATGTTTCTTAATTCCATCACAGCAATTTTCAAGGAACTAGTAGCTAATTCAATGACCTCAGCCATTTTTTGAATGCCTTGATCACTTGGATCTACTTTATAAAAATTAATTTTCTTGGCGCTACCATAAATATAATCAGCTACATCATCAATGGCCGTTGCTAAATAGTGAATATCCTCTCTATCGAAGGGAGTGATAAAATTCTTACCTAATTCTGTAAAGATTTGATGGGTTAATTCATCATTTTCATGCTCTAATTGTTCAAGCTGAGTGATTATCACAGCTCTATCTTCGAATTTAGGGCTACCGACTACTTCTCGAAGCTTTTTTCCCATTTTTTCTACATTATCAGCCACATGTTCGAACAAGCTGTAAAATACTCTATCTTTTGGTTGAAAAATTTTAAACAATGAATTTAATGCCATGATATATTAATTTAAGATTTAATTTTCGAAGGGGCTAAAAGTACCCATTTTGAATGATGTTAATAAATATTATTATACAAAATAAAAGAACTTAACTATTACATAATATTCAGATTGAAATCTTGTAGGATTGTTACTTATTTTAGCAATTCCCATGGAATATTTCTTGAAAATATGCTTGCTTTTTTTATGTTTTAAAGTTCATTTAATTTGACTTTTGATTTTGATATTATTAGATTAATTGAAGAAATGACCTTATTTTAAGTTTGATATATTTTTTTTATCTGATTTTTGTTCTATATGTGTATGAATAACGATTTTAAAAATTTACTTGGGCCTGAATTCTTAGTAAGTTACCTGATTGAAAATTATCTTGCTTAACGAAATCCTCATATCTTCTTTTTGACATGGTGTAATTCACAACTAGCTCAAAATTTTTATTCAGTTGCCATTCTCCACCAAATTCAAGATCATTTACGATATAGCTTCTTGCATCCTTCTCATGTTTTTTTCCACCATCATAATATTGATAACGGATAAAAGGAATTAAAATTTGTTTATGAATTTTAGCAAAATAGCTTAAGGTAACATAACCACCATGTAATGATTTTACTTCAATAGAATCTGTTATCTTATTAAATTCCGGTCCTTTACCTATCGTATACTCTGCTTGAATTCCAAGTGGTTTGGGATATAGTACAAATGTGCCTGCAATTCTTTGATCAAGATAGTTTAAATCAGAAACAGCTTTTACACCATTGTTTAAGTTAGTCTTGGGCATTACGTACTTGCCAGTGAAAGCTTGTACTCCTAATTCAATAATTTGATTTTTATATTCGAAAGGGTAAGATGATCGGCTTACAATATGAGGCTCATTGTTTAACTCTAAATTGTTTGCTGTTTGACCATTATAAGCACCAAAAGCAAAAACTCCATAATCACCACTTCCTTTAAGTCCATCGCTAACTAAACTTGAAAACAGTTTGCGCTTTTCTTTTGGAGCCCAATAGAAAAATATACCTAAATCCCTCTCGTTAGACACAGCACTATTTAAGGCATCGTTCCGGTCAAGAGGAATTCTGTTTTGGCTAGACTGCATATTTTCAAAACCATATGGCACTTTACTTTGTCCAATTCTCAATCTATATTCATTTTCTTTATCCATGCCTACATCAAAATAAGCATCTCTTAACTGAGCAAAATGTAACCTATCTGTTGCTGGACTACTCGCAAAATCAGGTTGAATATAGACGTATACATTTTTGCTTATTTGACC
>CAZSUF010000002.1:4789-5724 GCA_964609875.1 uncultured Bifidobacterium sp. | reverse complement strand
TCGACGAATAAAAAATCCGCCGTCCTTACCCCAGGATCAATCGCATTGTTCACAACCTAAATCTTCATTTGTTTCAAGAAGTCTATTGTACCTTACTTGGGTATAGCCTCTGATAGAAAAATTATCATACCATTTTTTAGGTTGGGCCATTTTAGAATTAGCTAGATGAATAGAACTATCTGATTGTGAAAAAGATTTCAGTGAAAATAGCAAGAAATAACCTAGTGAGCATACGAATTTTATCCATGTCCATTTCCCGAAACGAGCATTGAGAAATGTTGAAATCTCAATAAATAAAAATAACTTTTTGTTCATATTGAAAATTAATTGCGTGCAAAGGTTAAAATAATTTTCGAGCCTCTATACATAACTAATATTACCTTAATGTTACCTTTTTATTAACAATTGTGTTTAGCCAAAAACTTAACATTGGAGTTTTTTGCCTTATATCTCAATAAAATTAGGCATGCCGGCTGTTTGTATTGTGGCAAGGATAGAACGGATACCCCGGCTCGTTCCTCAAAACGAGACGGCGTATGAGTGATAGCCTGGTTGCCACCCAAAAAAAAAGGATACTGAAAACAGCATCCTTTCTTTTTAAAAAGTGGTAATTTTTACCTAACTAAAGTAACATCCCCTTTGATGGTTTTTTTGCTTCCTTGTGCTGAAACTAAAGTAACAATATACATGTAAGTTTCTGTTGCACAGGGAGAGCCCTTGAATTTACCATCCCAACCTCGGTCGGTAATGTCTTCTGAAAAATAAACCTGCTGACCAAGTCTATTATAAATCATCATTCGATAAGAAGAAATATTTGAGAGTTGATGCCAAATTGGTTTGAAATAATCATTGAGTATATCTCCATTGGGTGAAAAGGCTGTAGGCACAAAAATGCAATCTAAGTCGGGTGCAACAATTTTTGTGTCCTCTGTTTT
>CAZSUF010000002.1:2643-4779 GCA_964609875.1 uncultured Bifidobacterium sp. | reverse complement strand
AGTTTCGCCAGTACTCCAGCTATACACAGCACCTGGGTTTTGTGTGTCTTGAATAATTAGTCCATTTACACCTGCACAAATTTCTTCCATATCGCCCAATTCAACTACTGGATATGGATCCACATGCAAGATTTGTTGTTCCACTTGCGTTGGGCAAACTAAGAAATTAGACGTCAAGGTAATGGTATAATCTCCAGGATTAAGATAAGTAGATTTAGGATGTGGCGAGTTCATGATAGTATCTCCATTACCCATATCATACCAATAATTTACAGCATGTGGATTTAAAGTATCTCTCACAAAGGCCGCCCATCCAACGCAAATCGTAGAAGGAGCAATACTAAATCTACTTCGACGATCATCATCAACAAACACACTGTGCATGGTGCTATCCTCACAACCACTTACTGTATCTTCGATATATAACCAAACATCATAATTTCCACTAGCTGAGTAAGCATGTGTAATATTAAAACTGTTATACATAGTCCCATCGCCCATATTCCAAGTATAAGATAAATTATTTCCTGTGCTCGTATTATTTGAAGTGATAGGAGTTGGTCCGCAAACACTATTACTACTTAAGGTAAAGCTTGCAACAATGGGCGACGGATTAGGTATTATTGTTGTATACATCGTATCACTGCAGCCATAACCAAAAGCCACAAGCATGGCATTATAAGGTCCCGTGCCTACGTAGCTATGCATGGGATTGGGTTGTGTATCAAAACCACCATCGCCAAAATCCCAATAATAGCTTGATGCATCATTTGATAAATTTGTAAACTGTACATCAGCTCCCACGCAAGTTGGATTCATGGTATAAGTAAACATGGCTTCAGGTTTATAATAATGTAACCTAATATAAGGTGTATTTCCTGAGCAACTCATGCCTTTACCACATACATTAATATTTGTATCAATTCCATTTACATAACTCGTATCGTGCAACAAAGTTGAATCGCCAAAAAATACATAAATCGTTGTATCTGTAGGTGGCCACCAATACAAGGTATCACCCACTCCTATGACATTATTAGAAAATGAATCTACCCAATACATACCATATTGAACATTATTGGTATCAGCAGTTAAGTTTTGTTTTCCATAAGGAATAAAACTCCAACTTTCATTGTTGGCTGTCCATGCGCCTCCGTTATATCCCGGCGGGGTAAATGCTTCTGTACCTAAGGCATTTTGAATACCCATATAGGCAACTCCATTTAACCAAGTTGGACAAACTGGTTTGTTGATTAAGTTCACATCAATCCGATAGCTTTGTTCGGTGAGTACAATTTGTTGAGTTGCAGTTAAATTGATACAATCATACATAGGTATATTATTCCAAGTAATAATAAATTTTCTGCAAGGGGCTGTTCCTTCTACACTATAGGTGATGGTTCCTCCTGCTGAGGGAAGTATATCATGGTAAGGACAAAAAATAGCATTATTCACAGAAGAATTAAAATAAGGCAAGGCTGGCCAACCTATAGTGCTATAGCCGTTTATTTGATTCGCTAAACTTAAATCGAAACTTATTTGTCCATTGGCTCCGATAAGTAATTGATCATATTTATTGCCAAAAAAACAAAACTTAAAAGGTAAAGAAATTACTGAACTCCAGATATCATCCGTAAATATATTTGCTGAAATCGGTGTTGTTTGTGATTCAAAAACAAAAGGAGGCTTCACTACTTTATAAGAATCTGTGCTTCCAAATGCTTCCTGCACAAGCGAATCGACGAAGGTAGAACCTGGTGTAAACTCTACCCACAACTTCACGCCGTCATCACAAATATTATCAGGATCGCCTTGAATGGTCATGTTTCCGCATAACATCGATGCCATCATAGAATCGTAATAACAACCTAAGTTACTTGTTTGCGCTTTCGCCAAAAATGAGATACAACAAAGCAAGATGCAGCATATACTTTTCATAATTATTAAATTAAAGGTTTCAATTCCAAGACACAAGTTCTGGCTAAAAGGTTAGAAAAAATGAATTTAATTTGACAATAAAAATTTGGCAATTAGAAAAATAGTTCTTTTATATTGATTATATTCAACAGATTATTATTTTAGAGACAATCTAGTGTCTGTGTAAAATATCTAATTTCTCCGAATCTCAAACTTATT
>CAZSUF010000002.1:0-2482 GCA_964609875.1 uncultured Bifidobacterium sp. | reverse complement strand
TACCTTTTCATCAAGGACATCAAGCTATGATACAATTCGCCTTGAGTCAATGCAACAAACTCACCGTATTGATTTGCGTGAGTGATAAAGAAAAAATTTCAGCTTCAGTTAGAAAAAAATGGATTGAAAAAACTTTTGAACTAGAAAGTAAAATAGATATCCAAACTTTCAACTATAAGGAAAGCGAATTTCCAAATACATCTGTATCATCTGAAGAGGTTTCAAAGATTTGGGCTGAATTGTTTAAAATTAAATTTAATGATTATGATGCTTTAATCACTTCGGAGAAATATGGTGATTATGTAGCCAAATTCATGCAAATTCAGCATATTCCATTTGATCTACCCAAACTACAATATCCTGTTTCTGCAAGCAAAATTCGTGAAGATTTATTTTTCTTTTGGAATTATTTGCCTGAAAGTGTAAAAACAGATTTGGCTTTAAAAGTAGTCGTTCTAGGCACAGAATCTACTGGCAAAACAACTTTGGCCTTACAACTTTCAACACATTTTGCATGCAGCTTGGTTTCAGAAGCAGGAAGAGATCTTATTGAGAACTCCAATGATTTCAGCATACATGATTTGTATCTTGTAGCATCCGAACATGCAAAAAGAATTGAAAAAAGTATGATATCTAATAGCCCACTAATTATTATAGATACAGATATCCATATCACAAAATCCTACGGACAATTTATGTTTAAAAAGGAAATTGAAATAAGTGAAGAGGTCTATAAGTCTAATCAAGCCAATCTCTATCTTTATTTGAATCATGATGTAGCTTACTTTCAAGATGGAACAAGATTAAGCGAATCTGATAGAAATCTATTAGATCATTCACACCGACATGTGCTACAAACTCATCAGATTCAATTTGTAGAAATTAAAGGAAGTTGGGACGAAAGATTTAAGCAAGCTGTTGAACAAGTAAATAAATTAATTCATACAAATGCTACACTAGATTTCAGTACTCATTCATGAATCACTTCACCTTGAATGAAAAATACTGTTGCGTAAAATAACTATACACCGCAACAAGCCCAGTGGTGAGAATTTTCGAAGGCGTCGCATACCAGCCAAATCCTTCTACAAATAATTTAAGAAATAAATAATTGAGTCCTATACAACTGAGTACAGTAAGTCCATACCTGAACAACTGCACCCTGCCTCTTAACTCAGAATGAGAAAATACAACAAACTTGCTTAAAGTAAATCCCATAGGAAAACTAATAGCAAAAGAAACTACAAAGGCTGCAATATGAGGAGCAATCACCCAATTCATAAAATGAACAGGCAATTGATGAAAAACAAAATTATAAGAAATAAAATAAATCAGAATATCTGTAAAGGCTGTTGTACCTCCACAAGCTAAATACTTAAAAGTAGTTAAAGGAATAAACTTAAGAAAATCGAAGTAAAAAAACTCTATAAAAGCGTGAATGGCCTTTCTCAAAATGCGACTATCAATTAATTAAAAGGAACAAAATGCAATTCTACTGTATTGTCAGTTTTTCTAACCCAAAATTGCTTATTAAATAATTTTAGGATATTCCAATCTTCTGTGGCATCCTTATTTGTTACCGCATCTTTAGTGGTGATAGCAATTTTTCTATCATTATCATACAACAACCAAGTTCCGTTAATGGTTCTTGCTTCCAAGGTTACTGGATCAATGATGGTTTGAATATATTTTTTATTGCTGTAAAACTGATGCTTTTGCTTAGCCCAATACGGATCTGAAGAAGCTTCTATACCATTTACTTGGGCGCTTTCAACTCGCCAATCATTGGTTACACGTGCAGTTTTTGTACGAAAACTGACATTTGGCCCTTCTTCATACTTTCGGCAAGAAGTAAATGCCAAGGCAAGAAGGCAAAGTAAAAGTGAACTGAGAGTTATATTTTTGATCATAATCTTTCGAATCGAGCCACTAAGATAAATAAATTTCTAATATATAGAGAAAATTATTAGAATTAATCACTGACTGCAAGTTTCAATTTACATAAAACTAAGTAACCTGAATTAACGATACTGATTTCTTCTTTTCCAATTAGAATTCGATGTCGGCAAAGGTTGTAAAGGCGTAGTGAGCGACTTATACATATGCAAAGCAATCATAGAAGCCATTTCAGCTTCATCTTGCGTATTTTGCGTCAAATATTCAACTTTAAAATATTTTTCAATAAAATGGGTGTCATACTTGCCCTCCACAAAAGCCGGCTGTTGAATAGCCCACTTCCCAAAAGGCAGGGTTGTTTCTATGCCATTAATTCTAAATTCTGAAATGGCCTTACTCAATCGCTCAATAGCCTCTGACCTATCCTCTCCCCAAGCTATCAACTTCCCTATCATCGGATCATAATAAATTGGAACTTCTGAGCCTTGCTCATAGCCATCATCAATTCGAATACCTGGACCTTGAGGTCGAATATATACATCCAATGTGCCAGTATCAGGCATGAAATTATTCAATGGATCTTCAG
>CAZSUF010000001.1:17922-51323 GCA_964609875.1 uncultured Bifidobacterium sp. | reverse complement strand
ATTGACCGGTGCCACCACTTGCACTTACTTGTATGATCGCATCGTTTCCACCAAAGCAATTGACAAATGAAGATGTTGCAGAATTGATAGCAGGTGAATTTGGATTACTAATAAGTATGGCACTAGTAGCAGTGCAATTATTTGCATCGGTAACTTGAATAGTATAATTGCCCGCACCCAAATTTAAAAACACATTTGAACTTTGATTTCCCGCACCGATTGAATAAGAATAAGGAGAAGTACCACCTAAAGCAGAAACTGTAATAGAGGCGTCATTTCCGGGTATACAACTTGGAATAGTACTAAGTAAATTTGAAATTTGCAAAACGACTGGTTGAGAAATTGTCATTGTGGTAGAAGTACTACAATTATTAACATCAGTAACAATTACTGTATAATTCCCTGCAACTAAAGCAGAAAACTGTCCAGTAAGATTATTCACAGAACCAGGTAAAAGCTGATAAGTTAATTGACCAGTACCCCCTGTTGCAGTAATTTGTATTGAACCATCGTTGCTGCCAAAACAAGAGGCTTGAACAAGATTTACATTAGTCACTAAAATTTGAGAAGGAGGGGTAATTTGAAGTGTGGTTGTAATAAAACAATTGTTAGCATCCATGGCGGTAATGGTGTGCACATTTGCACCTAAATTGGAAAACATACCTGTAGTATTGGTAATATTGCCGGGTTGAAGTGTATAATTAATTTGTCCGATACCTCCATTCGCATTCACAGATAATTGTCCATCGTTACCACCAAAACAACTAATAGGAGTAGTAACAGATCCAGTCCATACAAGTTGAACGGGTTGATTAACTGTCAAAATAGTACTTACTGTACAATTGCCTGCATCAGATACAATGACAGTATAAGTGCCTACTGTTAGCCCATTAAATATACCCGTATTATTGATAGTACTATTTGGAAGTAATTTATAATTTAATGCGCCCACACCTCCAGCACCTGTTACTTGTATAATAGCATCATTCCCGCCAAAACAATTCACAATGGAAGCCACTGCATTATTTATGATAGGAGCATTGGGAGGTGCAATTGTAATGGTAAGTATTTCTTTGCAATCATTCGAATCAGCTACTACAATTGTATAAATACCAGCTGCTAGATTACTAAAGGTATTTGAAGTTTGAGCACTACCTCCGTTTATAGTAAAATTATAAGGAGGCGTTCCACCAGAAGTATTGATGGTTATACTTCCATCGTTGCCAGGTGTGCATGAAGGACTCACGATAACAGGGGTAAAAATGGGTGCAGCAGGCTGAGTTAATGTAAATACAGACGATATTGAACATCCATTTGCATCGTTGGCAACAACTGTATATGTGTTGGCTGCAAGATTACTAAACAGACCTGAGGCACTTGAAATGTTTAAAGGTTGAAGAACATAATTTATCGTTCCTGTTCCTCCTATCACATTCATTTGAATAGCTCCTTCACTGCCCGCAAAGCAATTTAAATTTGAAGAAGTGGCAAGCAGTATTGTGAGTGCTTGTGGGTTAATGATGCTTACCAATGTTGTTAAGGTACATAAATTTGCATCTTTCACAGTTACAGTATAATTATTACCCGAAAGGTTATTAAAAATACCTGTAGCATTTGAAACATTCCCTGGGTTTAATACATAAGTTATGGCACCCGTTCCACCGTTTGCTGAAATATTAATGACCCCATTATTTAAACCATTACAAGTAATATTTGTTGGACTTGCAGTCTGAATACTTAAAGGTGTTGGTTGAATAATTGAAAAACTACTTGTAACTGAACAACCATTTGCATCAGTCACAACTACGGTATAAGTTGAAGCATTCAGATTTGAAAAAACACCCGTTGTATTGGTAATATTATTAGGTAATAAATTATAGGAAGAAGAACCTGTTCCTCCTGAACTGATTACAGTTGCTTGTCCATCATTACCGCCATTACAGCTTACAGCTACTGTATTTATTGAGCTAATAGTTGGACCATTGGGTGTAATAATTGTAGCCGTTGAGGTTACCGAACATAAGTTCCCATCGGTTACAGTGATATTATAAATACCTGAAATTAAATTATTAAAGACTGCAGATGTTTGCGTGCCAGATCCAATGGAATAATTATAAGGCAAAGTGCCTCCTCCTGCATTCACTGTTAATGTTCCATTATTTCCTGGGATGCAAGATGCAGGGGTGGTTTGTACTGCGTTAATTGTTAAGGTAGAAGGTTGTGTAAGAATCACAATTGAACTAATTGAACATGCATTCGCATCTTTTGCCATTACGGTATAAGTACCTGCACTCAAATTAGAAAACACACCTACATTATTTACAATATTTCCAGGTTGTAGCGCATAATCAATTAATCCAACCCCACCTGAAGCATTTGCTGTGATAGACCCATTATTTGAATTATTACAACTTAAATTATTATTTGAGACACTAGTCCATGTGATAGCTGTGGGGGCTGATAAAGTAATTAACTGCGTATTTGTGCAAGCATTCCCATCAACTACAGAAACGGTATAGGAGCCCCCTCCTAAATTATTAAATAACCCTGACGTGTTTGAAATATTCCCAGGCATTAAGTTGTAGGTGTATGTTCCCGTTCCGCCTTGTGCGCTCACATTTAAAATTCCATTTGTACTATTTTGACATAAAGGCAAACTCACTACAGGGGCATTTAAGGTGAGTAAGACATTTTGTAAAACAGAAAAAGTTGCATTCCCAGAACAACCTAATTGGTCTGTGGCAGTTACTGTATAGGTCCCAGCAATTAAATTAGTAAAATTTCCACTCGTGTTATTTAGATTTCCAGGTTGAAGATTAAAATTGATTGTCCCTGTTCCACCAGTAGCACTACTTTGTGCAGAGCCATTATTCCCTCCAAAACATGATACGTCTTGAATAACTGAAATGTTCACTACAGGGGCATTCGGTGGGATAATATTTACAAAACTTGTTGCAGAACAATTGTTCGCATCTGTCACTGAAATTAGATATCCACCCGATGATAAATTTGAAAATGTATTTGAAGCTTGTGTTAAAGCACCTAATGTATAATTATAATTTAATGTACCTCCAATAGCTGCAACAACAACTATTCCATCATTCCCTGGTACACATGAAGGATACGTAATATTTACATTCGATATGGACATAGGTGAAGGCTGAAACAAATTGACTGAAGTGACTGTCGTGCAATTGTTTGCATCGGCAGCAGTAATTACATAAATGCCTGTGATTAGATTTGAATAGGTTCCAGTTTGATTTGATACATTTCCTGGGTTAAGTGTATAAGTTATCGGAGCAACTCCACCTGTTGCATTCGCTTGAATACTACCATTGGCACCTCCATTACATCCTACATCAACTTTAGTTACACTTACCCATGTAACAATGGGAGGTTGGATAATGGCAATATAACTGGTGATACTACAATTGTTTGCATCCTTTACAGTAATGGCATAATTCCCAATAGCTAAACCAGTAAATAAGCCTGTTGTATTGGTCACGTTTCCGGGTTGAAGATTATAGGTTAAGGTGCCAAAACCCCCACTTGCAATAGCAGTAATAGTTCCTGTATTTCCACTATTGCAAATCACATTAGTGGCTGTTAAACTATTCATCACAATAGGAGCAGGCGTAGTTATTGTAATAAGCGTTTGGGTATAACAGGTATTATTATCTGTGGCTGTAACCGTATAAGTACCTGGACCTAATCCAGTAAAACTTCCTGTAACATTTGTGGTATTGGTGGGTTGTAGATTATACGTAAATCCTCCCAAACTTCCTGTAGCTGTTACATTGATACTGCCTGTATTAGATCCATTACACACTAGGTTCACATTGTTAACTGATGAATACACAGGGGTGCCTGGTGCAATAAGACTCACGATACTTGTATTCGAACAATTATTTGCATCTTTCACAGTCACCGTATATGTTCCACCTTGTAAATTTGAAAACACATTTCCGGGTTGAGATACTGAATTCAATGTATAAGTATATGGGGTCACACCTCCAGAAGCTGTGATAGTTATACTTCCATTATTTCCTGGTATACATGTCGGGTCAATAAAGGTAACACTGTTTAGATTGAAGGCAGTTGGTTGAGTAAGGGTAATTTGTGTGCTCAAAGTACAACCATTTGCATCTAAGGCGTTTACTGTATACGTTGTCGCAATAAGTCCACTAAACGTACCCGTATTATTACTAGTATTTGCTGGTAACAAGGTATATAAAATAGGCAGAGCACCTCCATTCACTGTGATGGCTATTCCTCCTGAATTGGTATTATAGCAAGCCACGTTGGTTGCATTGGGTGTGTTCCAAGTTAAGGCTGCAGGTTGAGTGATCGTAATGCTTGTAGATAATGTACACCCGTTTGCATCAAGAGCTGTTACAGTATATGTGCCTGCACTTAATGTATTAAAAGCTCCACTCGAATTAGTCACAGAACCTGGTTGTAAAGTATAATTTATTGTCCCAAATCCACCTCCTGCTGTCGCATTAATAGAACCAATGGGAACATTATTACAGGCAATATTGACTTGAGTTGTACTCACCCAATTTAATACTGGCGGGGGAGCTATAGTAACCAATGTGCTTACTGAACATGCCGATGCATCTAAAGCAGTGATGGTGTAAGTTTGTGCACTTAAGCTTGTAAAATACCCACTAGAACTTTGTGTGGCTGTAGGATTAATACTATAATTAATAGCTCCATTTCCACCACTTGCATTGATTGAAATTGTTCCTGAAGAAGGCAAATCACATGTAACTCCAGTGATAGTTGGGGTACCAAACACAATGGGCGTGGGCTGTATCATACTAATTACAGTAGCCACAGAACAAGCAGATGCATCAGAAGCTGTGATTGTATAAGATGTTTGATTCAAGCCTGTAAATGTTCCTGTGGTATTCACTACATTACCTGGTTGCAACGTATAGGTAACAATTCCATTTGCGTTCTGCACGACAATGGATGAAACAATACCTTGCCCATAACATAATGGATTTGTAAAATTAACGGCACTAATAAACAAAGAATCGCAAGAGCCAGGTATGATAATTGGTGTTCGTGTAACACATCCATTCACCGTTCCAGCACAACAAGTGGCATACAATGTAGTACCTGCTGGACATGCAGACCCCGAAGGGTCATAAGTAAATGGAGATCCTGTACCTACTAAATTTCCCCCAGTGGGTGCATCCCACCAATACACATTATTTAAATTACAGTTCGCTGTAAGGGTTGATGTATAATTCACCACAGAACCCACACAAGATCTAATAGGTGTAGTAGCTGTAGGTGCCAGATTTACAGGGGCACATGCATTGGTGGGTATGGTAAAACTGATGTGATGAATTTGATTATCATCCACATTCCAACATCCTGTTTCTCCGTCAGATGTTCCACTAAATACAAAAGTATAGCCTGTTGTTGTAATCAAGCTGTTGCAAAACTTGATATCAAAAGTCATAGAAAATGAGTTGTTACAAGTAATGCCCACATTACCATAATTGTTACAAGGATAACCATCATTGGCAGTAGCTCCTGAACAACAAGATTGACCAGCCGAATTGTCAAAATAAAAGCCAGGGCCACCATTAGTGCCTGAACCAGAAGGACATTGACCTATACAACCTGCATTATAAGTGATAAATCCAGCAGGTAAGGTTACAGGACTTACAGTAAATCCTAAATTGGCTGGCAAAAATATACCATGCAACCATTCTGCATTGGGACTTTGATTCCAACGAATATTAGAAATCGACACACGTATTGTAGACGAATCACATTGATTATTACAAATAAATGAGCCATTGCTTACACTGGCACCTCCATTGTTGCTTATCAAGTTTGCTGTTATGGTTGGTAAATTAGATCCATTACATGAATTAAATCGACCTGTAACGGAAACACCAGAAACAGTAATGACTTGTGCATGCGATACTAAGAACGTACACAAACAAAGCAGGATTACAAGATAATATTTTATTAATTTGTTCACTTGCTTGAATTAAGTAAAGTTTGCTTGATATCTAATACCCTATCTATAGGAAACTCAGAACTACTCATATTATCCAGCAAAAAATTGCACATCAGCAAACGATTCACTTTAGATATATTCTCATTGAACAATACCACGTACAGCGTTCTAAATTTTAAATACAACTTGGGTCCAAATTCTTTGTTCGCAAAAAAATCCTTGAAACTTTTTTCCATCTCCGTAGGAATTTCGATTTCACGACTTGAATTAACCATTTGTTGAATTAATTCTGCCTTTTCTTCATTCGTCAATTTATCAACTTGATAACTAGCTGCTGTGCTTGTAAAATGATTTGTGGATGTTTGGGCAAATACATGAAACGACAGCATCATAAAAAAAATTGTAAAACCACGCTTTACGGGTATTTTTATTGGAATAAGCCGAGGTTGTAGAATTGTATTCTGCCCCATTTTCCCAATAAATTTATACGTCAAATTATAGGCATACAATAGCCATTTGAGTACAAGTGCTTTAAAATGAAATACTTGAAGTAAAAATCTTTTCATGAATCTAAGTAGTGTTCTTCCAAATATCGATGATAATACCGAATTCAGGCAAGAATGATGCCATAAAATTGTCATGAGTTTGTCAAAGTAAAGTCTTTCACCCATTCAACTATTTTTTTTCAGGATTCATCGTAAAATAATGATAACTTGACCTAGTTTCCTCCTCCACATTAATTCGAACTTTTTTAGCGATTTCATCAAAAATAATCCCTATTCTTTGCGACTTCGCTTCCTACCTTTTCTTATAAATTCTTTCAATTCCTTCCTTTTTCTCCTCAGAAAAATCATTAGTCGCCCAAATTTCAACTTGCTTTCTCCTTTTAAATCGCAAACCATGACTAGAATTGCAAAGAAAAGCTTGATCACCACCTTCATAATGCTTCCGAATAATTACTTTAGCCTTTTATCTTTACCGCTCAATGCCTTTCACCTATCACATATTATCTCAAAGTACTTCACAATGGGTGATTGCCTTTTATGGATTCGGACAGCAAAAAGAGGTATTTAATTACCTCGCAAAAAAATTAGAAAAAAAGTATTCCTTTTTAGTGGTAGATATCCCTTTGCAAGACGCTAATGAAGATATTCTAAAAGAACATTTTTTAACTCTGTTGAATGAATTAATTAAAAAATTTGACATAAAACAGGTAATCGGTATTTCTTACAGTATGGGCAGCAGATATAATTTTGCCATGCTTGAAGTAATTCCCACAGTGATGCAATCTGCCTTTTTTATTGCCCCCGATGGAGTTAAAATTCGATATTGGAATCATTTAGCTACCCATACAAAACTAGGACACGCCTTATTTTCCTACTTTGTGCATCATTCTTCGGCCTATCTCTCTTTGATTGGATTTTTACATAAAGTCAAACTTTTACCAGACCAATTATATGCTTTTTCAAAATGGCATATGCGTGATGAAATGAGCAGAAAAAAAGTATACCATGTTTGGATGAATATGAAAAACATCACACCCAATTGGCACTTGATACAGAAAAATGTGAAATTGAATCAAATAAAAGTTTTGGCTTATTTTGGTAATAAAGATCAAGTGATTAAATTGAAATATGCCAATTTGTTTCATCAAAAATTGCCCTCTGCACAAATAATACAACTAAATAAAGGCCACAATCTTTTAGATGAAGAATTATTTGATGATATTGCAAACAAATTGTTGAGTTGAGTTTTCTGATTCTTATTGCATTACTTTTATTTTTGGGCTATGCTGCCCTGATTTTGTTTTATCGCAGAGGGTGGAATGATTTACCAATCTACAAATTAAATAAGCAATACCACCCAAAGACTTTAGTGAGCATTATCATTCCGGCAAGAAATGAAGAAAAAAATATAGGCTCCATTTTAAAAGATATTCTTTCTCAATACTATCCAACAAATCTATTAGAAATTATTGTAGTCGACGATCACTCTACAGATCAAACCTCTAACATTGTTCAATCATTTCAAGGTGTCAAGTACATTTCTCTTGATCAATACACCGATGGGAAAATATTAAACTCCTACAAAAAGAAAGCCATAGAAATTGCCATCAGTCAAAGTAGAGGCGAACTCATTTTAACGACCGACGCAGACTGCAATATGGGTGCATACTGGTTATTGAGTATTGTTTCTTACTTCGAAAAACATCAAGTGGAGCTAATTGCCTCACCCGTGATCATGAGTAGTAATGTTTCTTGGTTTCAACAGTTTCAATCCTTAGATTTTATGACCATGCAAGGAATCACAGGCGCAGTGGTACATATGAAATCAGGTACCATGTGCAATGGAGCGAATTTAGCCTACACACGCAAAGCATTTGATGCTGTCGGCGGCTTTAAAGATATTGATGATATTGCTAGCGGCGATGACATGTTGCTTATGTATAAAATCGAACAACAGTTCCCACGCAAAACAAGATATTTGAAATGCAAAGAAAGTATCATCAGCACACAACCCATGACTTTACCCAAAGAATTTATGCAGCAACGAATTCGATGGGCTTCAAAAGCCAGAAAATTCAAAGACAAAAGAATTATTGCCGTATTGGCTTTAGTATATTTGTATAATTTAATGTTTGTCTTCCTGTTGTTAGCCGCTTTGTTTAGGCCATTACATTGGACAACTTTCTTCGGTTTTTTACTCTGTAAAGTGTTGGTCGAATTGTATTTTTTAATTCCCGTAACCTCATTTTTTGATAAACGAAAAGAACTCTATACTTTTTATATCTTGCAGTTTGTTCATATCCCCTATATACTTATTTCCGGTATGCTAGGGCAGTTTGGAACTTATGATTGGAAGGGTAGACAAGTCAAATAATATTTCATGGCAGATGCAATACATACCTCAAGATTCTGGATTCGATTCAGAAAAAACAAAGCCGCTTTAATAGCAGCCGCGTTTATTTTGATGATGGTTTTTGTAGCTGTTTTTGCTTATCCGATTTCTACAGATGATAGTCCAGATGCCAATACTTTAATCATCGAAATAGCCACTAAACCTCCGGGCTTCAAATCTTTATTTCTCAAAAAATATAATTCTATTCCTCTCGAAAAAAAATCGTGGTTGCATCATGTTTTTTTTGGTACAGAAAAAAATTACGAATTAATTCCTATTAGCTCTTTTCAGTTTACGCAGGATAGCATACATGTAAATCATATCATCGACGAAACCATGAGCGAGCCTCTAACCTTTGCTATCAAAAAACTCAGTTCCCAGGAAACCTTCAGCCCACAAGACCTACAAGAAAAACTCATCACCTCACGCACCTTTTGGTTAGGTACAGATCGATATGGAAGAGATTTATTTTCGCGACTACTCATCGGCACGCGAGTTAGCTTAGCCGTAGGATTTATTGCCGTAATCTTATCTATTTTTATTGGTGTATTCTTGGGTGCCGTCAGTGGATATTTCGGCGGCTTCACAGATCAATTGGTTACTTGGCTAATCAATGTCATTTGGGCTATTCCAACCTTGCTACTTGTGTTCGCTATCACCTTTGTTTTGGGTAAAGGATTTTGGCAAATTTTTATCGCGGTAGGACTTACCATGTGGGTTGGTACGGCGCGCTTAATACGTGGACAAGTGATGTCGATTAAAGAATTAGAATTTATTCAGGCTGCCAAAACTATGGGCTTTTCATCTATGCGTATTATCATCAAACATATTTTACCCAATGTCATGGGGCCAACAATCGTGATGGCTGCAAGTAATTTTGCCACAGCTATTTTAATCGAAGCGGGCTTAAGTTTTTTAGGGATAGGCGTTCAACCACCCGCCTCTTCTTGGGGATTGATGATTAAAGAAAATTATAATTTCATCATCACCAACAGGCCATTACTCGCCATCATTCCCGGCGTGGCCATCATGTTGATCGTACTCGCGTTTAATATTTTAGGCAACGGACTCAGAGATGCATTAGATCTAAAGACTAAATTATGATTTCTTTTTTGTAGCTATTCCCGCTATCCGCTGCTACTCCTCCCACGTGAGGCACGTGGTGCGGGGTATCCGCTACTATCGGGGCTAGGGCTTTACAGTTCCGATATGAAGTATTGGTTGTAAGAGGGTGTGCCGAACCACGCTTTGTAGCGTTCTGCGAAGCGTCTTCGCTTCGCAGCTATATTCTTTTGCTTGTAGCAAATCTGAAAATAGAATTATAAAAAATAAAAGCCAATTATAGTTTCCAAATGAACATAATTTGAAGCGCAGCTATATATGTATTCTTGTTCTTCGTAAACAATACAAGTCCAACAAACTACGAAGTGTTCATGGTTCGCAAAACATACTGTTTAGTGCTCATGACTTGAAGAACTAAATTCTAATTTTGTAGCCTTCTGAAAACTTAGAACATTAATTTACTATTTTGTTTTCATAAGATCATTGCGTTTATTGCTGAAAGCAATAGAATACAACTACGAAGCGAAGACGCTTCGTAGAATATCCTTCATGATATGCATGTCTCAATGAACTGAGCTAGGGCTTTACAGTTCCGATATGATGAATTGGTTTTGAATGTGTCATTCGAAGCACGCTTTGAACCGTTCTGCGAAGCGTCTTCGCTTCGCAGCTATATTCTTTTGCTTGTAGCAAATCTGAAAATAGAATTATAAAAAATAAAAGCCAATTATAGTTTCCAAATGAACATAATTTGAAGCGCAGCTATATATGTATTCTTGTTCTTCGTAAACAATACAAGTCCAACAAACTACGAAGTGTTCATGGTTCGCAAAACATACTGTTTAGTGCTCATGACTTGAAGAACTAAATTCTAATTTTGTAGCCTTCTGAAAACTTAGAACATTAATTTACTATTTTGTTTTCATAAGATCATTGCGTTTATTGCTGAAAGCAATAGAATAAAACTACGAAGCGAAGACGCTTCGTAGAACATGCTTTATGATATGCATGCCTCAATGAACAGTGCCAGCAAAATTGCAAGCCTCAATATGTGAAATTTTATGATACATGTACTACTTTTGAATATGCGTGTTTCAAATGTCTAATCTTCGACAAGCCCAACTGGTGAGTTGCATGGCACAGAAGATAATACATTAACTAAAACACAGACAAAATTATACATATGACAGAATCTATAATTCCCTTACTTTCCTTAATCGCTTTAGAAGTAATTCTTGGTATTGACAATATTATTTTCATATCTATTTTGGCAGACAAGTTGCCGGATAACCAAAGAAGTCAACTTCGTTTTTGGGGAATAGGCTTAGCGATGGTCATGAGATTATGTCTTTTAGCCTTTATCGCATGGATATTAAAACTTGACCAAACACTCTTTACATTTTTCGACATTGACTTTTCTGGCAAAGGTTTAATCCTCATTGTAGGTGGACTCTTCTTAATTTATAAAAGCACCAAAGAAATTTATCATAAATCTGAAATAGCCAACGAATCAAAACCTAATGTACCAAAGAACAGCAGTTTTAAAAGATTACTTTCCGAAGTCATTATATTGGATTTGGTTTTTTCTATTGATTCAATTATTACGGCAGTGGGTATGGTTCAAGAACTTTGGGTAATGTATACAGCGGTTATTGTCACAGTGCTTATCATGCTTTTTGCATCAAAACCCATAAGCGAATTTATTAGAAAACATCCATCATTTAAAATACTCGCCTTGTGTTTTTTAATGATGATTGGAGTTTCACTTTTGGCAGAAGGTTTTCATGTTGAAATTCCTAAAGGATATATTTATTTTTCCATGGCATTTGCTTTTTTGGTGGACATCATACAAATGAAAACAACAAAAAAAACTGAATAGAGATGAGAAGCACAGAACCTAAGCTTGGTTTAGCAAAAGTGGAATTGAATATAAAAGACAATTAGATCTGCCTCAGTAACTTAGACAAGTCAAGAAAAGTAGATTTTAATTCAGCAATTGGCGGAGGGTCCCCGTACGGAAAGATCCCTTGAGACAAAAAATTCATCGGGGGCAAAAAAGAAAACTTACTTCAAAACAACCTTGCTTACTTCTTGTCCGCATTGTACAAAATACAATCCTCTACTGAAGTTTGTTACATCAATTTCATGACTGCTTGTTCTGAATACAAATTGGCCCATGGAATTATATATTTCAATATCGGATGGGTTAGTGGTGGAAATGGTGAGTCGCGATGTAGCAGGATTAGGATAAACGAATAAGGGCGCATGCATGCTTAGATTTTGAATAAGCAAAGGAGAATTATCATTGATATATCCATAGGTGGTATTCATGCTTACAAAAGGTCCGGTGCCATTCGGATACCTGCCATAAGAAACGTTAGTGGTTTGCGTACCAAAGGTAACTTGATCTGAAATGGTGGTATCAGGTAAACTAAAATATAAGTGGCCTGAATCTTTGCTGATAGAAAAATTTGTATGCAAAATTTGTTGCCAAGAATCATCATCGGTCCACATCGTTTGATATCCGTTGGGCAGGATAAATGTGTTAGCTGGAATTTTCCATTTCTTTAAATTCGTGGCCTCGTCTGATAAATAGCAGTTGCTCAAATCAATTATTTGATTGGTGGTATTAAATAATTCTATCCAATCTTCAGTATCATTATATTCATCTTTTTGCAAGCCAATATTATCAGCCAAAAATTCGTTGATCACAATTTGTCCTGCACTGGCATTTGCCGAAGTGGCTGTGAGTGTATAAAATTCATGTTCGGCGCGCGCAGGATAAAAAATACCTGCATCATTATTTTCGGCATACATATAATACTGCATTTGGGCACCTTGCATCGTTAGGTTAGCGCCAAATAATCCATCATTGGCGACACCATCGTTATGTGCGCCATCATCATACATGACCACCTTCTCGAACTTGAGGGTTTTATCGAATCTGTAACCAAGGGTAACTCCATTGATATTTGCGGCACTGATTTGCGCTGTTAAAGTAAAATTAGTATTATAGTTTGGTGCCGCAGGAGTGACTAAGATATTGGAAACAATAGGCGCTGCCACGGTAAATTCGCTGGTACTATTTTTATAGGCTATTCGACCATCGATTAATGTCATGATTCCTGGAACCGTGTAACTTCCAACAACAAAGTTGCTATCTAATGCTTCTTGAAATTTAGTATAAGTAAAAAACTTATTGGTATCAGCTAATACAGAGGCATCAATAAGTGCTTGCATTTGCATGGCTATGGGTCTATATGAAGTAGAATCTATCATATCATTGATAATAGTTTTCATATGAGCAATATATTTTCTTTTATATGTGTCATTGGCATGAATGGCATTGATCAAAGGCCAAAAAGTATCGGTGCTATGATTATTGTAGGCAAACTGTTTCATGGTAGCCACAGTTTGATTGCCCATAGAGGTACCACCTGCCCCCGCAAATAGAAAAGCGCCAAAGCACATATTCAAATCCCAAATGATGGGATTAAAATGGCCTGTTTTATCTTTATAGGTATAATGATTTTGCGCAAAGACACCGCTGTAACTATCTAAATTTACAGTGGCATTATTAAAAGCTAACATCCAAATAACTCTATCCATATCTAACACACGATCGAGACTTGCAGGATTGTTGGTCACAGAATCACATAAGTTAACCAAATCGTTCCAGCCAAAGTCTGATTTAACTTCATACAATGTTTGATACGACGTGCTATCGGCATTTATATACTTGAAATTACTTTTAGTTGTTGGACCAGGATTTACTGTTGGGTTGCATTTAATAAAGGTATTTTGATTTGAGTAAAAATGATCGCCTAAAAATCTTGAACCTATATCTTCGGCACTTGAATACAATCCAATATACTCTCCGTTGATATATACTTTGGCAAAATTAGATTTAGGACAATGCATATAATTACCTAATAATCTATAGGCGAGAACTTCACGAATTAAAGAAGGATCGCCATAGCCATTACTTAATTTAATGCTTGTATAGTTGTTATACTTTTGGTTTTTAAATTTATCTAAATTGATATGCAGAGGATTCTTTTTTCTTGTAGAATCGTAAGAGCTATTGCCTTTATACTTAACACCCACACTATCAAAAACAACACCATTGATATCTACAGTTGCCGCCATTAAATAGCCTTCCTTGCCATACTTGGCTGTATCCATTTGATAATCCCAATTTGCTTGCGATAAAGTGATTTTAATTTCTTGTATCGTGTTTACATCATACAAAGATTGGGCCTTTGCAAATTGTATTAAACACAAAAAAGCAAGTAAGATACTTGCTTTTTGACTAAATTTTTTCATGCTCATTTTATTGAATAATGAATGTGGATGTTTGCACTTTATCATCAGTATATTTTAATTTGATGGAATAAATTCCTGCTGAAAGATTGTTTCGTTGAATTGACAATATCGGGCTTGTTATGGACGTATACTGTTGTACTTTTCTTCCAAAAACATCCAACACAATAACTTCATTGGGCAAATGATTTACATTCATTTTTAAGATAGCCTGATCATTCATGGGGTTGGGATAAAATTCCATGTTTGATTCTTCAAGTGCTATTGTAGAAGCTGGATAGCAAGAAGTACAGAGGGCATAACACACATTGAGCAAAGTATCTTGACTTAAAGCAATGGTGCGATTACCACTTACGGCGCAACTTGAAGGAACAGTTTCTGCATCGGCCAAGGTGCTTCCATTATAATATTTGTAATCATAAGAAGCAGCAGGCATATACGCAATAATTTCATAGACATTATTGCCAAAACTATATAGCTTATGTGTTTTAGGATCATTAGATTGAAAACTTCCAGCAACGTGTACACCTTGAGGGGAAACGGTTTGCAAAGTCATATCTGCTTTAAAGCGAATCGTATTTAATCCTTTAGGGCCATTTTGTGAGAATTGTACAGATGCTAATTTTGTGGTGTCATTCGCTAAGGAATCAATATAAATCCAACGATTATCATCAAAATTATAGCCTACTTGAGATAATTCTGGAACTATTTCAACTTCATAAGTTTGGTCTCCATTTACATATTTGTATTCATATTTAGCGAATGCTGGAATGTCTGCAAATAAATAATACAAATTAGTGTCAGTGAGGTCTTTGGTCATTTTACATAATGGATCTGGTATAAAGTCTGCTCCTAAACCAGCAATAGTTTGAAAATCACCAATAACATGTATGCCTAAAGAACTTAGTACTTGCCCCGACATATCAACGGTGAATTTAACTTTTTTTGCTTGCATGAAAAATGAGCACAGCATGAAAAAAAAGAGGATATATATTTTCTTGTTCATATTTTGAAGGTTTAAGGAATTAGTTAGTCAGCATGAAAATTATCTCTGAATGATAAATTTTTGGGTAGCTGTACCTTGTTGAGAAGTGATGTTTAAAGTATAATATCCGTTTGCCAATGAAGATAAATCTATTTCTCTTTTATTATAGCTATTCTTCACTAATTGTCCATAACTATTGTAAATACTTGCTAAAAATTGTTGTCCCAACTTCATATTATCTTGAATAAATAAAACATCATTTGCAGGATTAGGATAAACCGTAATTGAATGAGTCAAATCATATTCTTGAAGAGCATTAGGTTTGGTGTATTTAAATCCTGGTGAGTATTGGTAAACGCAACCACTCGCATTAGTCACTCGAACTACATAAACACCGCTTACTGTGGGTGTATAGTTCATGCTATTTGCACCTGAAATTAATACCCCGTTCATATACCATTGATATGTGGTAGCAGAGCTTGAAGTTAAATTTGATCCACTCAAAGTAATTGTAGGAATTGCGGGAGGTGTGCCAAATAAATAACAACTATCATAAGCATGTACTTGTGCTGTTGAACCTGTCACAGTTTTAGTCCATAATTGTGTGCCTGCACTATTAATTTCATAAAACTTACCTGAGGTAGCAATACAAATTAGCATGTTTCCATTAGGCAATTGCTCTGAACTACCCATATTACTTGTATAGCCATTACATGTATCTCTTTCTGTATAAGTTGTTGGTCCGTAGGCTTGCCCTGCTGCAATATTATAGGTATAGCCATTTATAGGTGTGATGATTTGGTCTACTGCAGAAATATTCGAAGAGACACCTTTATTATTAAATCCTACCAATCGTCCTGCATTCGGAATTCCTTCTTTGATCCAATGGGCATCATGAGTTACATTTAAAATAGCAGTACCCGTTGCTCCATAAGCAGCAGGATTACCCCATCGATAGAGTATATCTCCTCCCTTACCTGAATTTCCACCTGTGCTACCAGCCGCTTCAGCAGTAGTGGTACTATGATCTATGATATACCATTCATTCAAATTATGAGAGCTCCAAGCGATCTGATCTAAAATTGGGTTATAATCTAGACCGTTCATATGCAACCAATCAGAAGTTTGCTTGTAATTAATATTCAATCGTTGTGGGTTATTAACTAAACTTGTCACATAATTGGGTTTAGTAGCATCTACATTCTGCATCAGATGATCGAAAGCCTTCCATTCCCACACGATGTTTCCGGTTGTTGCACCTGTAGGTTGAATTTCTACAATTTTATCAGGCCACATTTGAATGGCTGAATTTCCACCGGCGGCTGTAACTTCAGCGGCTGTTCTTCTTTCATAAGCTATAACCAATACATTGCCATTAGGCATGGGACAAATATCATGATGGGTAACATAATCTGTTCCAGTATACGTATAATCCCATGTTAGTGCACCTGCATAATCGTGCTTTTGCACCTTTCCGCAAATCGGACCTCCTGGTGCTCCTGAAGGTGGAGTGCCTCCTTTGGCTGCCCTAACTAAAATACCTCCTGGCATTAGATAAGAAGCATAACCTGTTGAGGCTGACAAACCAGACCAAGTATGAAAGACATTTTGATTCGAATCGAGTAAGGTAGCTGCATTTGAATTTTGAATGCTATATAATGTATAGCCATTATATCTTTGTGCATTCATTGAACCACAAAGAGCTATTGAACATAAAAATAGGTTGAATAATTTTTTAATCATAATGAGTATTTTAAATTGAAGCTGAACTGTAAAAGTCAAGCTTTACAATTCTGCTCGAAAATAAAATAACCATTTGATAATATACCTATTTTTGAGATAAGATATTTCTTTTGTGGGGTAACTCTCTTAGAAAAACTTGGCTAATTCTTCTTCATAACTCTTACCAATTGGAAGTTCTATCATTTTACCATCTTGAGAAAGATAGATATTCTTATTTTTAATTTGTACAATTCGTTGTATAGGCACAATATAAGACCTATGTGATCTCACGAAATCTTTGGAAGGTAATTTTTCCTGCAAAGTCTTCAAGGTCATTCTTGCAACAACAGGCTTTTGATTTTCAATATGAAATTTCAAATAGTCGTTTAGGCCTTCAATGTAAATGATATCTTGGATTTTAATCTTCACCAAACTATAATCTGCTCGAACAAACAAATAGGGATTATTTACATTTTCCTTAGAATGTGCATAGCTATAGAAATCTTCTGCTTTATTGACGGCTTGCAAAAAACGCTCCATGGTAAATGGCTTTAATAAAAAATCAATCGCATTTAAATTAAAACCATCAACTGCGTATTCGCTATAGGCAGTTGTAAAGATTACCATCATATCTTGATTTAGATTTTTATAAAAATCAATACCAGAAATAGAAGGCATTTGTATATCTAAAAATAATAAATCGACTGGGAAATTATTGATATGCTTTAAGGCATCCGTTGGCTTAGAAAATGTTTTTTCTAATTGAATATTTGGGGCATCCTTACAAAAATTTTCAATAATTTTTAAGGCTAATGGTTCGTCGTCTATGGCAATGGCTTTAATCATGATATGTCAATTTTAAGTGATACTGTAAAACTATGTTCTTTATCTTCAATCGTTAATATATGCTTGTTCGGATATAGTAAATTTAGTTGTTCGCTTCCATTTTTCAAACCATAACCCGATTTAGTTTTCGGGTCTTGAATATGAGGCACCTTTAAATTAAATACGTGCAAATAAATATAAGCATCTGTGAAACTTATTTGTATATCAATTTGCGACGGCTCTTCGGGATTTACACCATGTTTGAATGCATTCTCTATAAAGGGAATCAATACCAAAGGCGCTATCATTTTATTTTCAGTTTCTCCGGTAAATGAAAAATTTACATTGGCAGTATCCCCTAGCCTGATTTTTTGCAATTCAATATAGCTTTTGATATAATTCATTTCCTTTTCAAGTGACACATACTTATGTGAAGTATCGCTAATGACATAGCGCATCATGCTCGACAATTTGATTATTGAAGGAGCCGTATTGGGTGATTTTTCAATGGCAAGTGAATAAATACTATTCAAAGTATTAAACAAAAAATGAGGATTGATTTGAGCTTTTAAATAAGATAATTCAGAATTCATTTTTTCTGCTTGTAATTTTTTAAGATGATAATTTAACCTGAATAATATAGAAGCAAAAACAACCGAAATATAAATATATAATGCCAACCTAATTTCTAACATGATAGAACCAAAGATCGATGTTTCATGATAATGCCTTTCTCCGCCTCCAGGAAAAACAGGAATAAATTGATGAAAAACGAGTAAAGTGGGCAGAAAAGTGATCAACAACAAGGAGACTATCAAGACTAATAAATAGGTAATAAATTTTTTAGGAATATATAAAACAGGAATAAGATAAAAATAGTTTAAGTAAAAGAAAAAAATATTGATCGAATTACGAATTAAATCTTTGAAGATAAAACTCATGGGCACCCCCTTAAGAGAAAGAAAAGAATGAGAAGCTAAAAATATAGGTGCAATTAAAAACAATAAACAAGCCAATACATGCAAGGCAATAACATAGGGCTGTTTCAGTTTTTTCATCTTAAAAATAAATATACTCCTAACTGAGATGATACTAAAATATTTGAGGTTAGGCAAAGATTTTTATCGGTCACAAAACAATCCATATTAATTACTAAGAAGAATCAAGGTAAATAATTCATGTGTATGCTGTATAGAATACTTAATTTTATGCGTTATTCGCAATATATCTAAGTTTGAATCTAAAATTTATAATTTTCATATTAGGTTGCTTCATCATAAGTAGACCAATTTTTTCCCAGACATTTGATCTGTCGAACTTGCGCGAAAAATATATTCAGGTTAACACCGATTCATTGCAAATTGATTCTCTTAGTATAGTACCAAATTCACTCATCCTTCAAGGTGCCGATTCAAGTTCATATACCTTGGATTGGAGCAAAGCCATATTGTTTTGGAAAACAAAACCACTGCTAGATAGTATTAAAGTTTCGTATCGAGTATTTCCTTCTTTACTTGTTTCGCCCTATTATCATAAAGATATTAGATTCATGGAAACTAATTTAAGTCTTAGGCCTTTTTATTACGATGGTACCCAAGCACAAAGCAATCAACCATTTATTGATTTTGGTAATGTAAACTATGCTGGCAGTTTTGGCAGAGCTCTTTCATTTGGAAATAGTCAAGATGTGGTACTTAACTCCCAATTTAATTTACAATTAGAAGGCAACCTAGGAGATAGTATTCAACTTACAGGGGCAATCACCGACAATACCATTCCCTTTCAACCAGAAGGAAATACACAGCAACTTCAAGAATTCGACAGAGTCTTTCTCCAATTTAAAAGAAAAAAAAGTATGCTGATTGCTGGCGATTATGATATACAAAAACCACAATCTTACTTTATGAATTTTTACAAAAGAGTTCAAGGAGGATTTATTTCGAGCTCCTATAATATTGGGCATGTTGGGGAACAACATACAGCTGTAGGTGTATCCTTAGCAAAAGGAAAATTTGTACGAAATATACTGAAAGCTCTTGAAGGAAATCAAGGACCTTATAAACTTACTGGACCAAATGGCGAACAATATTTTGTTATTCTAGCAGGTACAGAAAGAGTGTATATCGATGGCATACAAATGAATCGTGGAGAAGATCAAGACTATGTAATTGATTATAATACAGCCGAAATTACTTTCATGCCCAAAAGACTTATTACCAAGGATCTTCGTGTAGTCGTCGAGTTCGAATTTTCAGATCGTAATTATATCAATTCACTAATTTATGTGCACCATGATTGGCAACCCAATGCCAAACTACAAATCAGGCTGGATGTTTTTTCTAACCAAGATGCTAAAAACCAACCCGTACAACAAGATTTAGATTCGACACAAAAAAGATTCTTGGCTACCATTGGCGATAGCATTCAACAAGCCTTTTATCCTAGTGTAAAATATCAAGATACTTTTCAAGTTGGCAAAATCTTATTCAAAAAAATAGATACCCTAGTACTAGGAACTCTATATCCAAACGTGTATGTATATTCTACGAATCCAGATAGTGCTAAATACGAATTAAGTTTTTCTTATGTGGGATTAGGGAATGGAAATTATCGTCAATCAATTAATAGTGCTAATGGAAGAGTATATGCATGGATAGCGCCTAACAATGGAGTACGGCAAGGAGAGTACGAACCAGTGATAGTTTTAGTCACACCCAAAAAACAACAAATGTTTACCTTAGGATCAACGTATAAAATTGATAGTGCAAAAAATATTCAAGCAGAAATTGCTCTCAGTGATTATGATCCAAATACTTTTTCCAAAATAGACAACCCAAATCATATTGGATTAGCAGGTAAATTACAATATGATGAAAAACGCACACTAGATAAAAAGCACAAACTCTCACTCTATAGTAAAATAAATTACGAATTTGTTCAAGATAAATTTAAAGCTATCGAAAGATTTAGAAATGTCGAATTCGCTAGAGATTGGAATATCAATCCTACAGACAAATCAGAAAATGAGCACTTAGGCGATGCTTCATTTCTAATAGACCTTAAAGACAAGGGTAATCTAGGATACAAATTTGCCACTTACTATCGAGGAAATTCTTTTCGTGGTACTCAACATAATATTTTATTCAATGGACAATACAAATCTTATCAAATCATTTTAAAAAATGATCTAATGAAACAAGAATCTATTTTGAATAAAAGTACCTTTTATAGACCCTTTTTTCAGTTAGAGAAAAAATTTAAATCCCTTAATCAATTAACCCTCGGCACAAGATTTTTACTTGAGCATAATATACTTCGAGATAACCAATCCGATACCTTATCTAAAGGTGCCTTCTCTTTTGATGCAACCTCTCTATATCTAAAAAATAACCCTTCAGCGGCTAATACTTTTCAAGCTGAATATACATTACGTCATGACAGAGCCGCTTCTCAGAATGAATTTAAACCTACCACCTTAGGGAATACTTTTTCTTTATCCTCCAATATTTCATCAATAAAAAACCAACAAATCCGAGGTACTGCAGCTTATAGAATCTTGAGCATACAAGATACCACTCTTACTTCACTCAAACCGGATGAAAGTTTACTTGGAAGAATAGAATATGATTTTTCATTTTGGAAAGGGCTATTAGCTGGAAATTTATTGTACGAATTTGGATCACGACAAGAACTCAAACGTGAATACGCCTACGTGGAAGTTCCTATAGGACAAGGCTTGTATGTATGGAGAGATTATAACCAAGACAATGTGCAACAACTCAATGAATTTGAATTAGCCATATTCCCAGATGAAAAAAAATTCATCAAAGTATTAACTCCAACAAATCAATATGTAAAAGCTAAATATGGTATTTACAATCAAACAGTCTCATTAAATCCGAAAACATTTTTTAATACTTCACAATTGCATGGTATTAAAAAAATAATTTCAATATTTTATATTCAATCAGCTATACAACTAAACAATAGATTTATTGGCAAACAAGGTCTTAGCCAATACAATCCATTCGTGCGCGTACTTGACGACAGTTTACTCATCAATAATACATCAAGTTGGATTAATTCTATCATACTGAATCGTTTTAGCAATCAATGGGGATTAGATTATATTCAAACAACCAATACAAATAAAACCTTATTGAACTATGGCATAGATTCACGAAAAAACAATGAACATCTGTTGAGAGGTCGATATAATCTTACACAACAATTTACCTTGGGCCTTTCTGGAAAATATGGAAAAAAAATATTCAGCTCTCAATTTCTTGAAAGTCGCACTTTCCGTATTGAGTATTGGGCTACTGATCCTGGCTTCACTTATCTTTTTAAAAAAAATCAATTTAGAATTCAATGCAATTACAAATTTGATGTAAGAAAAAATGCGCCTCTTTATGGTGGAGAAAAAGCAGTGATTCATAGCATCAATGCAGATATCAAATACAATATTATTAGTTCAGGATCTATTAATTTACGATCAACTTTCTCTTCAATCAAATATGATGGTGTGGTTAATTCTGGATTAGGCTATACGATGCTGGATGGATTTCAAGTAGGAAAAAACTGGCAATGGCAAGCTAGCTTCGAAAAACGTATCTCAAAAAGTATTGAGATGAGTATAGAATATGAAGGTAGAAAACCCGCAACAAATGCAGCTGTGCATACAGGAAGGGCAAGTGTCAGAGCTATTTTTTAATTATATACTATTTTGTTTACACAAAGTAAAATCGGTCAATACATAAACATATCGACCAATATTATTCAAAATATTGATGTACCTCGCTTTCCTTCAAGTCCTTGTTTAAGCAAAGTTTGATGTATAGAAATATGGAACTTGGACTATAGTTTTACAGCTAGGGCAAGTCAAAGCAAAAATGTTGGTTCAAGCACAATTTTCGAATGATATAATAATTTATCAATTCACCTTCTTTTCTTGTATTTTTGTTATTTAACTATGGCTACATTTCAATTTCAATATCAGCATTTGCAAAACGCAGATGAACTTTCTGATAAACATACTAAACTCTTAGAAAAAGCAAGAGAGATTACAGAGAATGCTTATGCTCCTTATTCAAACTTCAAAGTAGGAGCAGCAGTTTTGCTAAGCAATCAACAAATCATTACTGGTATTAATATCGAAAATGCTTCTTACCCAGTAGGTATTTGTGCAGAAAGAAGCGCACTAGCTTCTGCCATTTCGCAATTTCCTCATGAAGAAATTTTAGCCATCGCAATAAGTTATTTGGCTCCGAGTGGTGAAAATAATAAGCCAGCATTCCCTTGTGGTATGTGTAGGCAATTCATTTCCGAATGTGAAGACAGAAATAAAAAAGAAATTACTTTAATTCTTTCAGCTATGCAAGGAGAGGTGATGGTCATTCAAACAGCTAAGCATCTATTACCATTTAGTTTTAGTGGGAACGACCTTACTTAAATACTACAATTAATTTTAGCAATCCCAGAAGTTAAAAAAACACTTTCAATGCAACCACGAAGTTTTGCTAATATCAAAAAGTGCATGATAATCTTGATAGTTTCAATTATTCATTTTTCTAAACTTCAAGCCCAAACTTTTAATTCAAATGTAAATCAGACTTTACTTGAAGGGAGTAATCAAACTTTTTTTATTGTAACTAGTGGGCTACCAAATATCCAAGATAATAATTATGGATTATTTGAAGTTACATTGAATTTAAATCATAGTCAAACCAATAATGTAGATCTTGCATTAGAATCTCCAGCAGGCACTTATTTCAAACTATGCAAAAACAATGGCAATGGAGGTAACTTTTCAAATGCCAAATTTAGATTATATGCAAATGAATCTATTCGATATGCCAATACGCCTTTCAATAAAAGCTATATGCCTTACGACAATATGCGTAGCTTGTATGATGGACAAAATCCAAATGGTGTTTGGAAATTACATTATATCGATAACGTAGTGAATGGAATAGTTGGTGTATTACTCAATTGGCAATTGAATTTTATCAATAATCCTATTCAAGATGCATTAGATAGCGCAGGTTCTACTTTGCCTATTCTCAAAATAAATACCCCTATTGGCTATGTGCCCAACGAACCTAAAACACCAGGAACAATTCAAGTATTTGATAATGGATGGAATCAAACGAATAGCTTTAGTGCACCTTTTCCAAATTTTGAAATTCATGTAGGCATAGAAAAACAAGGTTATACTAGTTCAGGCGGAGATAAACCTAATTATGATTTCGAAATTCAAACAGTGCTTGGAAATGATTCTGCGATGAGTTTGTTTGGTCTGCCCAAGGAAAGTGACTTTATTTTAAAATCTTGTTATACTGATGAATTTATGATGAAAGATCCTCTAACTTTTGAGATGAGTAATCGCATGGGATTTTATGCCCCCAGAACTAGATATGTAGAGATTATAGTGAATGGTGATTATGCAGGATTATATATTTTAATGGAAAAGATAAAGCGAGATAGTAATCGGGTGGATATTGCTAAACTAAATCCTACCGATACAAATGGCGCAGAACTTACTGGCGGGTATATTTTTGAAATTAATCCGAATGGTGCACCAGCGGCATGGTATTCAAATTATCAAGGCTATCAAGGAATAAACCTAGGTGGAAATATTGAGTTTAAAATGGTCTATCCGAAATTAAATATTATACATCCCAGTCAGTTGAATTATATTCATAGTTTTGTAGATAGTTTTGAAAATGTACTCTATGGAGCCAACTTTCAAAATCCCGTAAGTGGATGGCGCAAATTTGTGAATGAAAATTCAGTCATTGACTTCCTTATCGTAAGCGAGTATAGCACTAACTATGATACCTATGGAAGAAGTACTTACTTGTATAAAGAAAAAAGTACTGATGGTAATAAAATTCATTTTGCACCACCTTGGGATAGTGATCGAGGTTATGTGTATGATACAAATTGGGTACATATCAAAACACATGGTTATTGGGAATTTCCTTTCTGGTGGTCTAAGCTAAGAACTGATAGCTTATTTGAAAAACGATTACAATGTAGATATGCTACTTATAGACAAAACGCCCTGTCTGATTCAAATTTTACCACCTTTATTGATTCAACATATTTATATATGCGAAATTCCTTGCAGCGAAATGTAGCGAGGTGGCAAAATTATTGGGCTGAACCAGATGAATTAGAAAACATCGCCTTGTTTAGATTAAATTGGATGGATCAAAAATTACTAGGGAATACTGTTTTTCCACCATTACCTCTTAGTCAAACACAGCTATGCAGTGGATCTCCCATTGATATTTTTATGGGAAATCAGTACACCTATAATTTTATCCCAGGCCCAGCCACCTCCTTCTTTCCTGCACCACCTATCGGAAATTACACTGCAACTGTAAAGTCTATCTACGGATGCGAAACTGCTCAAGAATTTGTAGTGATTCAACAACCCTCAACCATACTCACAGGTCTTAATACAGTATGCGATAACTCTCAATTTTTATATACAGTTCCTTCTATTCCATCAGCTAGTTATCAATGGACAATTACTGGTGGAACTGCCGTAAATGGATGTACTAGCTCCAGCAATTCTTGCGCTATCCTTTGGGGGAACTCAGGCTTAGGCTCTGTGAGTGTAAAACAATCCCTCAACACGAATTGCTTTGATATAGATACTTTAGCCGTTCAAATAAAATTATGCACACCAATTCCTGAAACTAGTTTGGCTAACCAATTTAAAATTTTCCCAAATCCTTGTAATGAAGTCATACATATTGAAGCTTCTATAAACATGGCCTCTGAAAAAGACTTCCAAGTAATTGTATATGATATTGCAGGAAGACCAATCTACCAAGAAGCATTTAATCTAGCAAAACATCAGACGATTACCATAGCTTCGAAAAATTGGGCCAAAGGAATTTATCTTATTAAATTAAGTTCACCTTCCCATGAATATATGTTGAACAAAATTTTGAAAGATTAATTAATATAAATCACCTCCAAACAATTCAAGAATTAAACCTTAAAATCGACTGAATAGAACAATTATGACACATACAAGTTACAACATACATATTTATCTTCTCTCAACCTTCAAGGATTCTAATATTTTTTAAAAAATAATTTCTTCCTGACTTGATATGTATAATGCTTAAATTCAGGTCAATACAGATGTATTTATAACAAGTAGATTTTTTCTTCCTTCGATTAATATAAATGTAACTTGCAAATACAAATTTCATCCTCTACTTTAGCATTCTCTTAAAAAGTGAACGACTATGATATCCTATTTCATTCGTCACTATAAAGAAACCTACTACTACGCCTTTGCCAATTTTTTAGATCGTGCTTCTTATTATGGAATCCGATCTCTACTTGTTGTATATCTCATGAGTGATGCCTTTTCCTTTACAGAAGCAAAAGCCATTCATTTATTAGAAGTCATATTTGGTGCATTAATTGTTTCCAAAATATTTGGCGCTTGTTTGGGAGATTTATTATTAGGAAATAAAAAAACACTCGTTATTGGTGGATTATTACAATCCATTGGTATGTTTACTTTATGCATACCTCATTTAAATACCATTTACTTTTCAATTGCATTAATAGTTATAGGAGGAGGCATGTTCAGTCCTAATATTGCTTCTTTATTTGGCAAACTTTATTCGCAGAAAACTAAATTGATGGATGCAGGTTTCACCATTTTTTATACTTCTATTATTCTTGGAGCCTTCATTGGTGGTGTTATGCTTTCTGGGACTAATTTAGTAAACATTAAATATGGCTTTATTCTTTCAGGCATAATGATGTTAGTGTCTACCTTCATGTGCGCTTTCACCAACGAAGTAGAATTTGATCAAGAAATCACCACAAAGGAAAAGAAATTTAATATCAATACCAGAATTACTCAGGTGATCATTGCCTTTGTATTAGTTGGTATTTTTTGGTTTATTTACGAATCTACTTCCTATAATGTAGCAGATTTACAAGATAAAATAAGTGGCGAATTTTGGCTTGAAAATGATGGTACTAATTGGCTAGCGACCTTAAAACTAGTGATTACATTAGTTGTAGCTGTTGGAGCAAGTATTTTTTGGACAAATAAATATATTCATCAGTATAAGAAAATGACGATAGGCTTTATTTTAGCCGGCCTTTCCCTAGCACTTTTATTGCTTTTAAAATCTGATGTTTCTTCATCAAGCAATTTAGCACTCCTTTTTACAATGGTGATGATGAGTATTGGTGAAATTTTCATTGCTCCTCTTCTTTATTCTATTCTTACCAAATATGGCAATCCTAAATACCTTGCCATCCTAATCAGTTTGTCTTTTATTCCTTCAAGCTTTTTAATGATAAAAACACCTGATGTTGTCTCAAAATTGATGGGAAATTCTATGTTACATTTTGGATTAGCTTCGTTTGTACTTTTCGGATTCGCATTCGTCTCATTTATCCTTTTCAAATTATACAGAAAATATTAGGTGCTAATATAGAATTTTGTGAATGATATAAACATTTGACCTATTCAATCAATCAAGTGCTTGTTTACAGAATTAATCAGCAGCCCTTACATAAATTCCCATACAGATCTGTAGGTTCCGTGCTTTTCAACATAGCTTAAAAATGCTTGATAAAATACATCTTGCCCTAAGGTCGCACTATCACCAATCACAAAAAGTTTTTCCTTAGCCCGAGTTAACGCCACATTCATTCGCCTATAATCCTTCAAAAATCCAATTTGACCTTCTTCATTTGATCTAACAAGTGAAAGTAATACCACTTCTTTCTCCTTCCCTTGAAAACTATCTATGGTAGAAACTTTTACCTTCTTGGGTAACATATCACTTGCCTTGGCAACCTGACCAGAATAGGGCGAAATAAATACAATTGAACTCGTATTTAAATTAGATTCCTCAATTAATTTAAGGGTAATGTCTATTTCTTGGGTATTCATCAAACTAGTTCCATCATTACCTGACTCTTCATAATATCCGCTTCCAGCTGTATCAATAAATACCAAATGATCTCCCTTATTTTTCAAGAATTCTGGAGTCTTTAATTGATGCTGATAAAAATATGCACTCGAAAAACCTGCAATAACTTCTCGCATTCGATATTGTGTATCTAAAAACAAATTCCTCGGCCATTTGGTATAACATAATTCCAAAATTGAACGATTTAAACCCTTTCTTCTTGCAGCTTCTGAAAGTACAGTGGGTGGTAATTGAAATGGATCTCCAGCCAATACATACTTCTTCGCAAATGGAAATATTGCCCAAGCCAAAGGCTCCAAACATTGCCCAGATTCGTCAATGATAAGGGTATCAAATTGGTTTGGTTTTAGCCCTGCGTCTGCTAAGGCTATCGGTGTCCCAACCATAACGTCTGCATCTGCAAAAAATTTGTCTTGATGATAATCTTGAATACGCCTTATTTCATTTCTAATTTCTTTGACTTCTTTAAACAACAAACTGCGCTGCTCTCTTTCCGCTTTTCCAAATCGACGTTTATACTGTAAAGCCATTTTTCTAAATTCCACCGCACGAATTCGTAGCTCTTTTAATTGCTTCTTAATTTTTTCATCTTGCATTCTACCTTCAGGGGTGTAAGGATATATGGCCTCATCAACCTTAGTGGTATTTCCTACACGAATAATCTTTAACCCTTTTCCTATTAATCCCAAAGCAAGATGATCTGTTGCTGTATTGCTTGGTGCCGTTACCACTACCTTTTCTCCAAGACTAACTAATAAACGGATTGCCTCTGTTAAGGTGACTGTTTTTCCAGTTCCTGGAGGCCCATGCAAAATCACCAAATCTTCGTTTTCCAAAATGGCTTGTACGGCAAGTTGCTGAGAATGATTCAATATTTCACTAATCCCTTGCACCGAAACAATTTCCTTTTCTGTAGTTTTTTTTGACTCCTCAACTTCATGAAGCTTTTTGAATAAATTATACACAAGGTCATTTTCAGCTATCTTGTATAATCCTTGTTTCATAATTTGAATCGTACGCACATCAGGAATTAATTGAAGACCTACACCATCGTCTTCTAACCAATCAGGAAAATCGGGAGCAAATAATCTGCATTCACCCATTTTTCCATCAAGGTTTAATAACACACCTTTTATTACTTCTTCCCCTTGTTTAAACATTTGAATAGAAGCTCCTCCGTAAAATTGGTGTTGATCTGGAATAAAATTTAATCGAAAGGTCATTTCTGGATAATCTGCAAATCCAAATGTTTTCTTAATTACTTTAATTGGATATAATACCACACCTTGGGAAACTAATTGCTTTATCGGAATTCCCTGGTCGGTTCTGTATCTTCGAAACTCTTCGGCTTCTTCAAGCTCAATACAATCTATTAAATGTTTTATATAAGGATGATCCTTCATGTTTTTTGTATGCTAGCTATACTTGATTAAGTCTGCGCTTTTTCTAAATTCTTTGAAGCCATATACATGAATCTTCAATGTTGTTAGGTTCAAACTCAATTCATTTGTAATAATGTTTTAGTCCATTTCATCAGGGTATAATACCTTGAGACATTGACTATAATCAATTTATGAAGGACTGTACTTTCCCTCGATTCGGATTAAAATAAAAAGTAGCCTCTCAGTCCAACCAAAAGAAGAGGTTGCCTTATTCAGACAACCTCAATGTTAGTATTGGAGTAAATTAATTTTAATTTTTTTTAGCATTTTTGGCTTCAATGCTCAAAGTTGCATGCGGCACAGCTCTTAATCTAGCCTTGTCTATTAACTTTCCAGTTTCTCTACAAATACCATAAGTTTTATTTTCAATTCTTACTAAGGCTTGTTCAAGATGACTGATAAATGTAATTTGTCTGCTTGCAAGCTGATTGAATTGTTCTCTATCCATGGAAGCACTTCCATCTTCTATTCCTTGATATTTATTTTCAGTATCTTCTGTTCCACCTTCATCTTTTCTCATAATTACACCTTGCAAATATTGTAATTCATTCTTGGCGGTTTCTAATTTTTTACTTACAATTTCACGAAATTCTTGTAAGTCATCGTCACTATATCTGTAACTTGTTGATTCTTTGCTTGGACTCATATCTAATATTGATCTTGTATGTTCTGGTTCGTATTTTTTAATATCTCCTAAATCTGTTTTTCTCTTTAATTCAGATGTCTTTCTATGGGCAATTACTTTGCCTGTATCATTTTTCAAATTTGCTGTACCAAAAGTATTTGTTTTAAAAACATCTAATCTTTTTGGCAAGTTCGACATGGAACTGGAAATGATTGTTTTTGTGGCAGTTTTTTTACCACCTGCTTTAACCGCTTTTTTAGGCTCCTTCTTCACTTTTGGCTCTTCATTCATAACAGGTTTTGAGCTAATTGGTTTTGGAGAAGATAGCTTTTCTTTTTTTACATCAGGTTTTGGGGCAACTTTTTTACTTACAACTACAGGTTTTACTTCCTTCTTTTTTTCTATAACCTTTGCAACAGGTTTTGCAACGACTTTAGCTACTGGCTTTTTATCTGCAACCTTAGCAACTACTTTTTTCACCGGAGCTTTGGCTACAACTTTCTTCACCGGAGCTTTGGCTACAACTTTTACAGCCACTTTTTTAGCAGGCGCTTTAGATGCTACTACCTTTGAGGCTGGTTTAGGTGCCGGCTTCTTTGATACTGCTTTAGCTACTGGCTTAGCAACTGGTTTATTCACTTTTTTCACTTCAGGTTTTTTAGTGGCGGGCTTTGGGGCCGGTTTTGCCGATTTCTTTGATATTACTTTCTTTGCCACTGGTTTTGCAGCCGCTTTCTTTGGAGCAGTCTTTTTTGTTGCCATAACCTAAATTGTTTTAGAAATTTTTACATTAATGGATAAATCATTGACTTCAATACCTACTCCGTCCTCAATAATGGAGGAAAAAGTTAAGCTATCGGCCAAAATTTCCGTGCAAATATAGGAATTAAAATTATTCAACGCGTTTTTTAACATTTCGGTCTCTTCCACACTTACATCTATACGGTCGGTTAGCTCAAAACGGCTATCCTTCCTGATTTTCTGCACTTTATTTACAAATTCTCTTGCCAAACCTTCCTCAATCAATTCAGGTGTAAGTTCAATATCTAAGGCAATAGTAAATGCACCTTTGTTAGCAACTAACAAACCTGGAATATCATCAGAACTTATTTCAACATCTGCCAAATGCAACTCAATTTCTTGGTTCTCAATGATTAATGTAACTTGTCCTTTACTTTCTAATATAGCAATGTCTGCGGCCTGAAAGCTATTTATTTTTGCAGCAACCTGTTTCATCATCGATCCTAGCCTAGCGCCTAAAGTTTTAAAATTAGGTTTAATTTTTTTCTTGATGATATCTTGCTCTGCAGACATAAATTGAATTTCTTTGATATTCACTTCTGCACGTATAATATCTTCTACTGCACGAATCTTATGTTCCATGGCTGGATCTATCAAAGGAATTAGAGCCTTTTGCAAAGGTTGTCTAACTTTAATATTTGCCTTTTTACGTAAAGAAAGTAGCAAGGAACAAGCATCTTGGGCAAGCTGCATCCTTTCTTCAAGTGCTGGTTGTATCAAATCGGCATTTACTTCTGGGAAATTCGTTAAATGAACTGATTCAACTTTATTTCTTTGGGTAATTTCATTTAAACGTAAAAATAACCAATCACTAAAAAATGGCGAAAATGGAGCAATAAGTTGGCACAAGGTTTCAAGACATTCATATAATGTTTGGTAGGCTGCAATTTTATCAGTTTCATACTCCCCTTTCCAAAATCTTCTTCTACATAATCTCACATACCAATTGCTTAATTGCTCATCTACAAATGTATCAATCAACCTGCCTGCTTTTGTAGGCTCATAATCATCCATACTTTCCTGCACCTGCACAATCAGTGAATTTAGTGAAGAAATAATCCATTGATCAATTTCTGGTCTTTGGGCAACAGGGATAGATTCTTCCTGATAACTAAATCCATCAACATTGGCATACAATGCAAAAAAACTATACGTATTATAAAGGGTATTAAATAACCGACGCTGTGTTTCTTTGATTCCTTCTAAATCAAATTTTAAACTATCCCAAGGTGCGGCATTGGTAATTAAATACCATCGAGTAGCATCTGCTCCGAATGTATGTATAGTTTCAAAAGGATCTACAACATTTCCAAGTCGCTTACTCATTTTATTGCCATGCTTGTCTAAAACAAATCCATTAGCCACCACTGTTTTATAAGCTACCTGATCAAATAATAATACAGCCAAAGCGTGAAGTGTATAAAACCAGCCTCTTGTTTGATCTACACCTTCTGCAATATAATCTGCTGGAAATACTGCACTTAATCCTCCTTTAGGCTCCTCAAAAGGATAATGCCATTGGGCATATGGCATAGCGCCACTATCAAACCAAACATCAATCAAATCAGGTTCTCGATACATTTTCTGTCCACTGGGTGATTTCAAAATCACATTATCAATATAAGGCTTGTGAACATCGTTTAATTCTTTTTCAGGACTATCATCATGCATTAAAGATTTTATTTCTTCTATACTACCGCAACAAATTTCTTCTTTGCCATCTTCAGAACGCCAAACAGGTAAAGGAGTTCCCCAATAACGACTTCGACTTAAATTCCAATCAACCATGTTTTCTAACCAATTGCCAAAACGGCCTTCGCCTGTGGCTTTAGGCTTCCAGTTGATGGTTTTATTCAGTTCAACCATTCTATCCTTTACAGCTGTTGTTTTGATAAACCAAGCATCTAATGGGTAATAGATAATAGGCTTATCAGTTCTCCAACAATGTGGGTAACTATGCTCATATTTCTCCACTTTAAAAGCCTGTCCAATCTTTTTCAGATGAACAGCAATATCTACATTGACGTCCTGATAATCTTTCTGATCTTTATAGTTCTTCACATATCTGCCACTATACTCTCCAGTTCCTTCAATAAACTTACCTTCACGATCTACTAAAGTTAGTATGCCTAAATTATTCTTTTGCCCAACTTTATAATCATCCGCGCCAAATGCAGGTGCTGTATGCACTACACCTGTGCCATCTTCTGTTGTGACAAAATCTCCTAAAATAATTCTGAACGGATCCCCTTGAATCAAACTAGATTGATTAGATTCAAAAGGCAATAATTGCTCATAACGCAAATTTTCTAATTCCGAACCCTTATATAAAGCTAAAACTTGATAAGGAATTATTTTTGATTCAGCGGTGTAGTCATCGAAATCTGCATCCTCTGCTTCGTGTTTAAAATACTTAGATAACAAATTTTCTGCAAGCATCACATGTTGCAATTCGTGTGTATAAGGATTAAAGGTTTTAACTAAAACATAATTAATATTTGGACCTACGGTTAAGCCCAAATTTGATGGCAAAGTCCAAGGTGTTGTTGTCCAAGCCATCACATAAATATCTGATTGATCATTTAAGAGTTTTTCGAAAGACTGGACATTTACTTTTGTTCTTTTATAGTTTGCCACAACTGCTTAAATGAGTTTTAATTATTAATACTCCTTTAAAGCAGCTTCTTTTTATTCATTCATCTCTTTAGCTGTCAGATACTCACCAGTGTTAGTCACATCAAAA
>CAZSUF010000001.1:7249-17912 GCA_964609875.1 uncultured Bifidobacterium sp. | reverse complement strand
GATTGATCATTTAAGAGTTTTTCGAAAAGCCCTTTTGATTGCTCGTTTTTTATTAATTTGAATAATACAGTCGCACTTGTATCCTTTACATCTTTATAGCAACCGGGTTGATTTAATTCATGTGAACTTAAGCCTGTTCCTGCTGCAGGTGAATAAGGTTGAATGGACACAGATTTATACAAATACCCTTTAGTATGTAATGTCTTCAAACACCACCATAAAGACTCAATATACTTATTTTCATAGGTTACATATGGATCTTTCAAATCAACCCAATATCCCATTTTCTCTGTTATCTCATCCCATTTATCTTTGAATCTACCAACAGCTTCACGGCATTTTTGATTATACTCTGCTACGCTAATTTTTTTTCCGATATCTTCTTTAGTAATGCCCAATTCCTTTTCAACGCCTAACTCAACAGGCAAACCATGTGTGTCCCAACCTGCTTTACGATTTACTTGAAACCCTCTCATGGTTTTATATCTGCACACCATATCTTTCAAGGTTCTTGAAATAACGTGATGTATACCCGGCATACCATTAGCACTTGGTGGCCCTTCATAAAAAACAAAAGGTGTTTGCCCTTCTCGATTACTAATACTTTTCTCAAATATCCCTTTAGTTTTCCAACCTTCAAGAATCTCTTCTTCAAATTTTGGCATATTTAAAACTAACGGAATATAGTATTTCTGATTTGTCATATAATTACTAAAATGGGCGCAAATGTAATGAATTCAAGTGAAAATAATCCAACGAACAATTCCTAGCCCGTAAACTTGATCGCGTTTGAATGCACAAATTCATTGAATCTTAGCTTCTCTACTTTATGAATATAAAACAAAAAATATGGTCATTTTCTGTTCTTTTTTGCACAAATAAAAAGAGGTTGCTCTTTCTTGAACAACCTCTTTTTTGTATCAAATTCAAATTTATCTAGGAATTCTAAAACTTCCTGTAGCAGTATAGGCATTTCCAGAAGGTACTCCAATAACATTCACAGAGAACGTACCAATAAGATCACCAGGAGCTAAAGGAAAACTCGTATAATTCACTGTACATGGTGTAGAAATATTAAACCAAGTATCTGTAAAATTACCAACACCGGCAATACCAACGCCATGTATAGTATGCGTTCCTAGGGTTGTGTCAGCATGAGTAAAGGACATATAGCTATTATTAGTTTGGTCTACAGCTTCAATGGTTGTTGAATCAATAAATACATTTGAATACAAATTGGCTCCTGGCGCTAAAAATGTTTTTGTAGCACTGATATTCGTCACTGTATTTGTCAAGGTAATTTCTAAATAAGGTGTAACATTTCCACAAGCATTTATATTTCCAATATTATTCAAGCCGCTTACCAAAGTGGTGGTGGTTGAACCATACACATTACTCGTTAAATCATAAGCAACAAGCGTTACAGCAGTTGTTGGCGTACAAGGCAAGGTATATGAAAATTGACCAGAAGCATTAGTTAATACCAATAAATTATAAGGTTGAATGTATAAAGCAGAATTAGAAATCGGCATTCCAATACAATCTAAAATGGTTCCATCTATGGTCGAAGTACTTGCTGAAGGTATTGTCACAGTGATGATTCCTAAATTCTGATTCACCGAAGTTGTGCTAACAGATTGAGAATAAATAGGCGTTGTTGAAGCACATATCGAAGAATTCGAAAATACTTCTAATGTCATGCTTGCATTTGGATAAACCAATCCGCCTACCCAACCACTCGAATTCGTGGTGCCATTTCTTTGATCAAGATTAGCAGTATTAGTTAATTTCACTACATATCCAGACAAAGGATTTCCATTTTGATCTTGCAAAGTCATTTCTATAGAAATGGCTGCCGAAGGTGTGTCACAATTCCAAAAGCTAAAATGCTTCACTTCACCAATATACATACCTCCTTGTAAACTTGCAGATCCTTCTTCTACCCACATTTCTTTGGCCTCATCATAATACCATAAGGGAATAGATGCTGGTGCAGTGCCTAATAAAGAGCTTGGTACTTTCATTTGCATGATAGCCTTTTGCCCAGTTGCAATTTGCAAAGCCACTCCATTTACATCATATAATTCAGCTACCATCATACCAAAACTTTGTAAAAGTCTTTCTTCTTGATTGGTGGCTGTTAATCCACGTAAATCGCCAGGCATTGAATTTTGGCCTAATAAAGTTGTCGGATCAATTTTCTTCGCATACACATAAACTTGCCCTGTATATCCTTGACCAGTTTGCGCATTCACAATACTATTTGCAGGAAATGTAATACTCAAACCCCCAGAAAAATTCACTGTGCCTCCATTATTAGAAACAAACAATTCAGGAGTGCCTTTAGCTAACAACACAATTTTAGCTTGATGTATTTCGCCTACTCTCACAGGAAAAGCACGCGAACCATTAAAATATCCAGCTTTTTTTACTTTCACTAAACTAGCATGAACTGGCGTGCTTATATTTTTAAAAAAGAATAATCCGTTCACATCAGTAGTTGTTGTATAAATACCTGTGGCAACTACAGCATCTTTAACAGCTGCACCACTTTCATCAGTTACCTGCCCATATATCGAAGCTTGAACTTTTTGACTATTATTATAAGGCGTTACTTCGCCTTGTATATAATCTATGGATTTTCGGCAAGATTGAAACAATCCTAGACCAATCAATAAAATACTTAAAAAATAAATACTCGAAAAATGGTTTTTGAGTCTTCTTAGCATAAAAAAAATTTAATGGTGAATAAAGTTTGTTCTATGACGCAATGATACTAAAAAATGTTAGCGATTACTAGAGCTCATGGCAAAAACCTTCAACAAATTGCAATTTCATGACAGATGGCAAATGTTGTTTCCTGCAAACTTATTTTTAGAATGAAGGATAATTTGTTATTTTTCAACCCTGATACATTTCATTAAATTATGCAAGATTCAATTTCAATTTTACTCAAACTTTGTAATCGAAGTTATAAAGTTAAAGTGGCTCCAGAAAACGAAGCAACTGTTCGAAAAACCATGCAAGAGCTCACAGACAAACTCAACGACATCAAAAAAAATTTCCCAGGACGAGACGATCATGATTATATGGCCATGACCTTAATCGATTTTATTACCAGTGCCAAAGCGCCCATCTCACATGACGGTTCTATTTCCAATGAATTTTCACAAAAACTACAACAATTAAATCAACTTCTCGACGCATGACAAATAGCGAAATCTCTGATATTTTTTCCTTCCTTGCTAAATTAATGGATATTCATCAAGAAAATAGTTTCAAAGCTAAATCCTATGCCAATGCAGCTTTTCAAATAGATAAATTACCCATTCAACTTATTGATTTACCCAAAGATCAAATTGCCATTCAAAAAGGCATCGGCGAAAGCACCGCAAAAAAAATTCACGAACTCCTCGACACTGGAGAACTAGAACAACTCAAAGAGCTCATTCTAAAAACTCCAGAAGGCATCCTCGAATTGATGAAAATTAAAGGAATTGGTCCAAAAAAAATCATGACCATTTGGCACGAATTAGGCATCGAATCTCCAGGAGAATTACTCTACGCTTGTAACGAAAACAGACTTATTCACTACAAAGGCTTTGGCGAAAAATCTCAAGAAAGCATCCGCGAATCTTTAGAGTTTTATTTCAATAATCAACAACGTTTTCTGTTTGCAGAAATCGAACAACTTGGCTTGCAAATTCATCAAATTTTACTTGATAATTTATCTACCAAACAAATTTATCTAACTGGCGATCTAGCCCGACAAAATGAAATAGTGGATACCTTAGAATTTGTGGTTTGTCTTGAAGCCGACCAAGTCAAATCAGCAACAAACAAAATGTCTACCTTTCATTTTGTTTCTCAAATCACGCAAGATGATGTTGACATCATAAGTTATACTTTTCAAGAAAGAATCCCAATCAATATTCATTGTTGCAAGCCTGCTACCTTAAGCACTGTGCTATTTAAAACAAATAGCAGCCCAGAATTTATCGAAGAATTTAATCTTCAATTCGGACATGAATTCATCATCAATAATCAACCTGAGTTCGAAGATGAAGCTGCCATTTTTGAAAAGGCCCATCTTCCATTTATTCCTCCTTTTGCCAGAGAAAAAGGAATTCTTACGAACAAATCGGCTCTCGAAAGATTACCTCATACCATTCAAGCCTCCGAAATCAAAGGGGTTATTCATTCGCATAGCACATGGAGTGATGGTAAAAATACTATAGCTGAAATGGCCCAAGACTGCATCCACAAAGGCTATGAATATTTAGTCATGAGCGATCACTCCGTGTCTTCATTTTATGCAAACGGACTCAGTATCGAACGCATCCAACAACAACATGCAGAAATCGACAAGCTCAACCAACAACTTACGCCTTTTAAAATTTTCAAAAGTATAGAATGTGATATTCTTTCTGATGGACATTTAGATTATCCAAACGAAATTCTACAATCTTTTGATATCGTCATTACTTCCATTCATCAGAATTTAAAAATGACTGAAGAAAAAGCCATGAGCAGACTTTTACAAGCTATCAAAAATCCTTATACCCGAATTTTAGGTCATCCTACTGGGCGATTATTATTGAGTCGAAAAGCTTACCCCATCGACCACAAAACAATCATTGATGCATGCAAAGAATATCAAGTGGCAATTGAAATCAATGCAAATCCACGCAGATTAGATATCGATTGGCGTTGGATACAGTATGCCATCGAACAAGGCGTTCTTTTATCTATCAATCCCGATGCCCATAGCTTAAAAGGAATCGATGATATTCGCTATGGCGTATTGGTGGCACAAAAAGCTTTGCTTACTTCCACCCATAATGTAAGCTCGTTTTCCTTAGCACAATTCGAACATTTTCTTACACTCAAGAAAGTATAAACTTTTTACTTTTATTTGGGCGGCACACAGGCTGTTCGTTGCAAGTCCTCTCCCGAATCGGCGCATGTATTTCTTTAAAAATCATCAGGGTAAAGCCTCTCGGGATGCGGGCTTTTCACTGCCATCCTTGCCGCAATACAAATCGGCTTTCGTTTATTCTAAATAAGTATTGGGTTACCGCTAAATTTTTTCTACTCAGCACCAAATTCCATCTTCACGGTAATGGTAGCAGTCTTATTAATATTCGATGTATTGAAAGCACCTCCGTAAGAAAAATCCTCATTCTCATTTTGACCCGTAATTTGAAATACACCCATGGTAGCTTTTTTCAAATTACCCAAACCAGCTTTTGCATGTTGAGCAATAGTCTCTGCCCTCTTTCTACCATCTTCAGAAGCCTTAGCTAAAAGGCCTACTTTCAAATCTCCCAATTTAGTAAAATAATAATTGGGCGATGAGGAAGTTAATTCAACACCTTGCTGTATAAGCTGGGTAATTTCCCGTGAAATTTGATCTACTTTCTTCAAATCACCCGACTCAATTGATATAGATTCTGAAAGTTTATATCCATTAAAAACAGAACCTGTTTGTCTGCCATTTTCATCATAAGTGGTATTAAATAATTTTTCAGTATTAATCGAAGAAGTGGTGATTTCATTTTTAGTTAAGCCTTGTTTTTGAATATAATCCATCACAATGGCTTCATCTTTTTTCAAGGCTTCATAAGCCTCTTGCATGTTAAAAGATGTTCTAGAAAAATTACCACTCCACACGCATAAATCAGACACGAAATTAGTATCAGCAGCACCTGTAACTGCAATCACTTCTGTTTGCTTAAACTTATAGGTATAGGCCTTTGAAAGAACAAATGCCAAAACTATGGTCATAAGAAATGCAACTAGTAAAACAACATATTTATTCATAAAATTAATTTATAGGTGGTTTGGTAAAAAATTATGCTTTTTGGGCGCAATTCCTGCAAATTATGACCTAAATGTTATTTTTTTTCTATATTTGGTAAAATTTATAAAATAATTAAAGAATTATGAAAAAAACTTACATTTCACTATCATTATTGATGTTATGTCTTTTGGGAATGACTGCATCAGTAAGTGCTCAAGTTAGACGTTCTAGCTTTAGAATTGATGGACCGCCCGCTATCGCAGGGTATCGAATTATTGACGAAGCAGATATGACTGGCACCTCTCCATGGGGATCAAGTATTGATTCTGCTTGGGAAAATATGACGGTTGGTTATGACCCTTTAAATCCAGATGGTTGCGGAACATATGCACCAGGAACTTTTACTGGAAAATTTGCTTTAATTTTCAGAGGTGGTTGCGAATTTGGTGCAAAAGCACTAGCTGCACAAAACGCAGGAGCTGCAGGTGTTATTATTGTAAATAACCTTTTAGGTGTTGCTGGTATGGGAGCAGGAGCAAGTGGAGCTTCTGTAACAATTCCAGTAATTATGGTGACTAACCAAACAGGTAACGCCATGAAAAATCAAATTGTGGGTGGAAGTCCTGTAACTATCTCATTAACAGGTTGGAGATTTGATTCTTTAGCTAACCCAAGAGATATTGGCTTTATGAGTGACGGCCCAGTTCATCCTGATGCCAAAGCTATTCCAGTGCACCAATTATCTGCTCAATTCGGAAATTCTGACGAAAGATTTCGTTTATTCTCAGGCTCATTGTTTTATAACTTCAGTTCGTTAAGCTGGGACACCTTATTCCAAAAAGGAGTTTTAGAATCAAGAACAAGTTTAACAGCAGGTAGTTTCAGCCCATTAGCTTCTGATTCACTGATATGGACTTTTTCAACACCAGTAACAACTACAGATTCTTTATTACAAATTATTATTGATACGGTTAATACTGTAGTAAGAGGATTTGATTTAAATGATTTATCAAAAGGAACATACAAAATGACTAATTACTTAAATGTTGTTCCAAATCAAGAAACGACTAACGCTTTCCTAAATAACGATTGGGCTTACGAATTTCATGTAAATGATTCGATCTATTCTAAATGTAACTATGATTTCTCTAAAAATCAACCTGTAGTAAATAGTTATGTTAGTGCATCTGCAGTAGCAGGTGGTTCAGATTGGGGACCAGTTTTAGAATTTAGAAATAAAAACCAAAAAGCATTGAAAGCTCAAGTGGTTATTATGAGAGAAAGTATAGATGATTCAGTTTATACGGATGAAGTTGCAATGAGCTTAAGAAAATGGGAAGATGGCGATGGTAACGGGATAATTAATCCAGCAACCGAATTAATCGAAGTGGGTAATGCATCATATCAATTAACAGCTACTGATATTATACCTATTACTGGTTTAGTATTAACCATGAATTTTAATAACCCAGCATCCCCTAGTAGCCCAATTCTTATGGAGCAAGATGCAAAATATTGGTTAACTGTAAATATTCCTGGTGGAGATGGACATTTCGCAGTTGGAACTGACTATTATTCTGATTATGCAGCTAATACAAACTTCCGCTTAAGTGAAGGAAATCCATTATACAACGGTACGATGTTTGGTGGTGGATTTGCCAACGCCGGTTCTCCTTCAATAGCTTTAGTTTTATCTAAAGATCCTGAAAGTGTAAAACAAATCGAACAATTTAACGGTGAAGTAAAAGTTTATCCTAATCCAACAAGTGACATAGTAAACATTGCGGTGAAATTGCAAAAAGAATCTTCATCTTTGAACTATGAAATCATGGATGTTACTGGTAAAACAGTGGCTACTTCTTCTCGCAACAATGTAAAATCTGATGTATTTAGTTATAACACCAACAAATTATCTGCTGGTACTTATTTCGTAAATATTGTTACTGAATCAGGTAAAACTCAAGTAAAATTTGTTGTAGCCAAATAGTCTTCAACTTTTTATATTGAAAAAGACGCACTCAAAAAGTGCGTCTTTTTTTGTATCAGTAAATATTAATACTTCTGTACATTTGCAACATGTCATGTGGAACAATACCCTCTTCGTCTGAAAATCAACGAATCAAAAAACCCGATTGGTTAAGGGTTAAATTACCTATAGGAGAAAACTACAAACATGTTAGAGGACTTGTAGATAAACATAAATTGCATACCATTTGCGAAAGTGGCAATTGCCCAAACATGGGCGAATGCTGGGGTGAAGGTACTGCCACCTTTATGATACTCGGAAATACTTGCACTCGATCTTGTGGATTTTGTGCCGTTTCTACTGGAAGGCCGGACCCTTTAGATTGGGACGAACCTCAACGTGTTGCAGAGGCTATCTACCTGATGAAAGTTAAACATGCCGTAATTACTAGCGTAGATCGTGATGAAATAAAAGATGGTGGGTCTATCATTTGGGCGAATACCATCAAGGCAGTCAGAGCTTTAAATCCCTCAACAACTTTAGAAACTTTAATCCCCGATTTTAAAGGAGAAGCCGAAAATATTCAGCGCATCATTGAAGTTGCCCCAGAAGTTGTCTCGCATAATATAGAAACTACCGAAAGACTCACCAGAAAAGTTCGAATACAAGCTAAATATCATCGAAGTATGGAGGTAATTCGTATCCTGAAACAAGGAGGCATGCGTACTAAAAGCGGTATCATGCTTGGTTTAGGTGAAACAAAAGACGAAGTTGTACAAACCTTACAAGATTTATATGATAATGGTTGTGATGTAGTGACTATAGGACAATATCTTCAACCTACAGCCAAACATCTGCCCGTTGTGAGATTTGTGCATCCAGATGAATTTGCCGAGTATAAAGAAATTGGCTATCAAATTGGACTTGACCACGTTGAAAGTGGCCCTTTAGTTCGCTCTTCCTATCATTCGGAAAAACATTTATTTAGCGGAAGAAAATAATGACTCAACTTTTTATATGGAAAATTTTTTAGACTCAGCAAAAGAAAAATTTAATGAAATGACAGAGTCTGTAAGCAGTTTATTAAAAACTGATGTACTAGATTCTATGAAAAATTATGGCATTGAAAAAATAAACGATGCATGGCAAGAAATTGAAAATGCGAGCGCCATATTTCAGCAAACGGGTTATAGCATTACAAATATCAGCATCAATTTATCTTTACCACCCACTCTGCAATTGAGTTTAGATCAAGTGGAAAATATTTCCGACGCAGATGAGGAAAAATTATTGGAAGAGAACAAGGATAAAACTTTTTTGTACCCCATTCTAGTAGCCTTATTTAAAGCCAATGCCATTCAAAAATCAATTAATTCTGTTCAATATAAATTCGCAGGATTAACTATTGGTTTAGGCATTTCACCAAGCATAGATATGAAGTTTAATAAAATTAGTTGATCTGATTTCTGTAATGCCTAGCCGCGATAGTCGTGGAAATCATTTTGCCATCAAAAATGTACATGAGAATTCATAAGGTTCTTAAACTTCGTATTTAATGTAGAAGACAAATCATGATGGCAAAATATTGGAACAATAGCGCGAATATGCTTCTAAAAAAAAATCAATTATTTAATCAACTGAAAATAATCTTCAACCATCTGTTTGTAATAAGGTTTTAAATCCGCTGGAACAGTTTGGTAGTAATCGATCACGGATTGCTTGTTTTTCAGAATATCTTTCAACTGCTGAGGAATTTCTCTTTGCGTGTCTTTGGCCGAATTAGATTCTCTTTCTTCACCTTGTTCTTGCTGACGAATAGCTTCTTTGGCTTCGAGCAAGCGACTCATGATTTCCGATTGACGTTGCAACATCTCGTTTGTCATTCGTTTATTTACAATATCCGTTTCGTTTCGATCCATGTCGCTTTGTATCTTAGCTAAGTCGGGATTGCTTTTTCCATCCTTACGCATTTGGTTGTTGAGATCGCTGAGTTGCTTGCGTAAGGCCGATTGTTGAGCTGCAATTTTTGCCATTTGCTCAGACTCGCCACCACCTTCTCCGCCTTGACCATTCGAGCCACTTTGACCATCTTTCCCTGATTGTCCGGGCTTGTCACCTCCGGGTTTGTCGCCAGGTTTCTTTCCTTCACCAGGCTTTTTACCCATAGACTCTTTAAGCTGTTTCATGGCATCTCCAATTTGTTGTTGCTTGGTCATGATATCGCCTAACTGCATACCCATGCCTTTGCCCGATTTTTTGCCAGGCTTACCACCCGGTTTGTTGCCTGGCTTACTACAATTTCCTTTAGATTCTCCATCTTTCTTTTGTTGCTCTGCTTCTTGCTTCATCAATTGTTGCAACACTTCATTCAACATCAAGGCTAAATTATTGGCGCCTGTCATCACATATTGTTGGTTCACCGAAGCTTGGGGCACTTGTCTGGCTTCCAAGGAAGAAATGGCACTTTCCATATTGCGATTAATTCCATCGATTTCTTTATTCACCGTAGAAGCCAACATAGACAATCGCTTACTTAAAGTAAACAAACTATCGGCTATCATTTTGCTATCGGTTTTTAATTTCTGTTGCGTTTTTGCATTCTCTGGAAATTTTGGATCTGCAATAGATGTTTGTTGCACTTGCTGAATTAAATCTTCTTGGGCAAAAGACATTCGGATTAAATTTTGAAGAATTTGTCTGACAGCTTTAATATCAATTTCGGTTTGATCCATGTCCCCGCCAGCCGCAGAGTCCTTCATTTTTTGTGCCAGTTTATCTAAACTTTCTTTGGCCTTTTTTTGAGACTTAGATGCTTTTGATTTAGAGCCTTTAGATAATTCGTCGGAGCTATTATTCATTTCCTTTTCGGCATCTTGCTGATCTTTTTTCATATC
>CAZSUF010000001.1:2294-7239 GCA_964609875.1 uncultured Bifidobacterium sp. | reverse complement strand
CCATGCTCTCATTCACCTTATTAAGCTCTTCCATATCCTTCTTCAATTCATCCATTTCTTTATTTAATTCATCTTGCTTCTTTTTGAGTTCTTCAGGAGATTTTAATTGACTTTCGGTTTCTTTATTTAACGCATCTTGCTTGGCTGCCAACTCTTCGGCTTTTTTTGCGATATCTTCCATACGCATATCTCTTTCTAATTGCTTCATCATTTCAAGCATCCGATCGAGGTCTTTTTCCATGAGTTCATTATCCTGCTCCATTTGCTTAAGCTGTTCGAATAACTTATCCTTGTTGAGCATTTTCATGAGCTCTTCCATTTTCTTCATCCGCTCATTCAACTGATTATTCTTCAATTCGTTCATGAGTTTTTCTATATTCTCTTGCTTGTCTTTTAATTCTTGAGAATGTTCTTTTTCGTTGACCTTCTCATTGTTCTTTTCAAATTTTTTAGATATCTGTTCGATTTGTTTTTGGATGTTCTCATTCCGAGTCATCATATCTTCCATTTGCTTTTTATCCTGCCAATCCAATTCATTTTTTTGCAACAGTTTATCTTGCATGTCTTTAATCTCCTTTTGCATTTTATCATTTTGCTTGGAGGTATTATTCAAATCTTTGGCAATTTGTTCTTGTGTTTTTTCTACAATAGAATCAAGTTGTTTGGCATTAGGTTTTTCATAATGAAACAAACTGCTTTTGGCGCACTTACTTCCATTGACAGCATCATTATCACAAGCCGTGAAGTAATAACTTAATTGATCTCCTTGATTTAAATTCAGTTCATTAATATCTAAAAATTGATTGAATTGAACGGAAGTACCCGCATTCACAGGAACAGAAATGGTGCCGTTTTTAGGTCCGCCTATAGGTGCGCCTTTCTCGTTTGTTTTTTGTACTGTATAATTTAGTGAAATGTTTCGTATGCCATAATCATCTCCTGCTTCTCCTACAAATAAGACATACTCTCCCGTAAGTGAATCGTTATATTGTTGCACCTGAATCGAAGGAAATTGATCTGGGATTACAGATACATTATAATGCATAGAATCTTTTCGCTCTATTTGATTATTAGACACGATAATTGAATAAGATGTATCGCGCATAAATCGATATCCATAATAAAATTGATTGGCACTTTGCGACATATCGATTGGGTTTCCTTTTCCCAAAGCAAATTGAATATGATCTGTATGTTCTGTACTAAACACCCAACGCAAGGAGGTTCCTTGAGGTGCTATGATATCACCGATGTTATCAAACACTTCATCTTTTCGACCTGTATAATCAGGATAATCTGCAGACACTTTAAAAGCTTTTATGACGGGCTTTTGCAGGATGTTTAATTCATAAGATTGACTATTAAATCCTGCAGCACTAAATTGAAAAGTGGTGGCTTTGGCGACTTTAAAAAAAGTAAATGCAAAATTTCCATTCTCTTTTTTTTGCATAGGTACTTCTTGCCCGTTAAACCTCACCATCACATTATCTGGAATTTTTGATCCTTTTACTTCTAAGTTGACTTCAACATCTTCGAACTGAGGCACCGATAATTTTTTTGTCAACAAGTTAAAGGTAAAAGGTGCTAGGGGTTCGAATTTTTTTGAAGGAGATAATAGTCTTTGAGCAGATTCTTTAAAAATATTAGGAGCGGCAAAAAGTATAAATATTCCTGCAAATAGAGGTATCAGTAAATAAGGTAAATACCTTTTATTTTTAGCTATATTAATGGCGGTTTGAAAAGGAATGAGTTTGAGCTCTTTAGTTTTCTGCTCGATGCTTGCATGAATTAATTCTTGACTACTACTCTCATGCATGTGTTGTTTGAGTTGCAATACATTTAGTAATTTATCTTGTACATCGGGAAAATGTACGCCAATAATGGTCGCTGCCTTTTCATGGGAAATGACTTTTCCTAATTTTGACATTTGCAACACAGGTAACACAATCAAATAAATTAAGGCAAATCCGCCCAAGCAAATAAAACTACCTAACAAAGTATATCTGAGCCAAGAAGGAAAATAAAAATAATATTCTCCCACACTTGCTAATAAATAAAATGCAATGGCTGCTGCCAGAAAAATCAACAGACCTCGAATTAATTTATTCGCGTAGTATTTGCGAATAAAGGCATCAAGTCGATTAATCAGAAGGGCATAATTATTCATAGAGACTGCAATTTACACATTGCTAGCATGTGAAAATTTATTTAAACCTTTATTTTTTGTGAAAAAATTAGCGCTCATGAATCTAAGGCCATTCTTACTAAAAACTAGATTAGCCTTTAATTATGATGAAAAACTTACTTTTTATTTCTTTATTCATTTGCCTGATAGGAAATGCTTCTTGCCATGATGCACACCAAACACTTCAACAAAGACAAGAGTTACATAAACAACAACAACCTACCCTTGACGAAAAAGCGAAAAAAAGTGAAGCTTTTTGTAAGGCTAAAGACATGAATACTGATTTCTGTCTATTGATTAATTTAGGCATACATTCAGGACTAAAGCGGTTTTTTATATATGATTTTAAAAAAGGATGTGTGATAGACTCAGGCATGGTGAGCCATGGATGTGGATCGATGCCTTGGGGTTGTAGTTTTAGCAAAAATTCGCCCACATGCAGTAACGAAGCTGATAGTCATTGTAGTTCTTTGGGCAAATATAAAATTGGCAAACGAGGTATAAGCAGCTGGGGAATTGGTATCAATTATTTATTATTAGGCCTTGATTCATCTAATAACAATGCCCTTAAACGACAAATTGTTTTGCATAGTTGGGATAAAATTCCGAATGAAGAGACTTATCCTAGTGGCATTCCGGAAGGCTGGGGTTGTCCTGCCACAAGTGATGATTTTATGCGTCGATTAGACTTTAAGCTAAAATCAAGTAGCAAACCTGTGCTTCTTTGGGTGTATAAAAGTCAAACTGAACATGAAAATTAATCATAAAATCATACCTTTGCGCCTAAACAAATCATTAAACAATATGAAAGCATCAAAAATTTTATTCGCGACATTTATCACAGGTATGACTCTTTTCACCATGTCATCTTGTAAGAAAGTTAAACAATTAGCCAATGTAGATATTAGCTTAACAGCAGCTGATATTAATTTTACCATCCCTCAAATAAATGCTACAGGCAATAGCACTTTATCAGATGTAAATGTGCCTTTGAATGTGGATAGTATTATCAAGGCCAACAATGCAGAGTTTGCCATGAAGAACATTAAATCAGTGAAGATGAAATCTTGTACCATTACCATGTTGGATGGAGACGCTGCCAACAACTTTTCAGCCTTAGAAGCTGCTGAAGTACTATTTGCATCGAATGCAGTGCCTACATTAACTTCAATTGCTAACATTTCTGGAAACCCTGATGTTGAGTCATATACATTAACAGTTCCTGTGAATACGAGTGTCGATTTGAAAAATTATTTCAATACAAGTTCTTATACTTATCGATTGACCGGTAATGCGCGTAAAACTACTTCAAAGCCAATTCAATGTAAGGCAACTATTAAATACACCTTGAATGTTGGACTCTAATTTCAAATAACAAACAATAAAAAATCCCAGACTTTGTGCTGGGATTTTTTTTAGTATCAGTTTAAAGCAACCTAAAACCTTTCGTTGTAGAAATAGAAAAAGAAGAAGCCTGCCACCCATTCAGGTTTGATATTTTTAGCCTCTCCAATTCGACTTCCTTTATAGTAAACATCTCCATCAGATTCGATGAGACCAATTCGACTACCGTTTTTATACACATCCCCGTCTTTTTCTATTTGGCCCACACGAGATCCATTCATATAAATATCTCCGTCTGATTCGATTTGTCCAATACGAGAACCATTTTTATAGACATCCCCATCAGCTTCGAATTGCCCCACACGAGATCCATTGACATACACATCGCCATCTGATTCGATTTCCCCTACCCTGCTACCTTGGTAGTAAACAGATTGGGCTTTGGTTTGTATTGCAAATACCGCTAATAATAACAAGGTAAATAAACTAGTTTTCATGATTATAAATTTTGATCGAAGATATTTAAATCTTTCCATTTTAGACTCCATAAATGGAATTAGAAAATGGATTTTAAAAAATACATTTAATAGTCGGTTCTCACAGTTGTTTTCTATTCTTAGTTTTTTTGTTAGGGACGACAAATTTTCTTGTTCTGAAAACTATAAGATTCATTCTAAGAATTATTTCTTTAGGTTTGCATTCAATAAAAAAGAATGCTGAACAAAATAGACAGATATATTCTTAAAAATTTCATCCTCACCTTTGTCGTTTTATTAGCGGCATTTTCGGCAATTGCTATTGTGATAGATTTGACTGAAAAAATAAAAGATTTTGTGGGTCATCATGTACCACTTACTCAGATTTTACTTTACTTCAAAAATTTTCTTCCTTATATACTCGCCTTACTTTTTCCTATTTTTATTTTTGTATCGGTTATTTTTTTTACTTCAAAAATGGCCAATCGCTCAGAATTAATTGCCATTTTAAATAGTGGTATGAGTTTTCGAAGAATGCTTAGGCCTTATATTATTGGAGCTGGTATGATCTCAGTTGTTTTATTAATTGCCAATCATTATATCATTCCCAGAGCGAATAAAAACAGGTTGAAATTTGAAGAAAACTATTTATGGCAACATAGCTATAGCAAGGATGATAATTTTCATATGAGAATTAGTCCGACGGAATATATTTTTATGCAAAACTATAATCCTGAGTCTAAAACGGGCTATAGATTTAGTTATGAAAAAGTCGTAGGTACTCAAGTCGTAGAAAAAATATTAGCAGACCGTTGTACGTATGATAGTGTACTTAAGCAATGGAAACTTTATGATGTGATGAATAGGCATAACCAAGATGTGGGTGTAGAGATGGTATTACAAAATCAGCTTAGTAGAATGTTCAAATTTGAGCCTTGAG
>CAZSUF010000001.1:0-2284 GCA_964609875.1 uncultured Bifidobacterium sp. | reverse complement strand
CAATTAATTCAAAAAACAGAAGCCAAGCAAATTATGACGACCCCTCAATATAATGCCTATATCAAGAAAGAAACTGAAAAAGGCAGTGAAAGTTTGAACGAATATTATATCGAAAAATATAGAAGAACAGCCGCCCCTTTTTCTGCATTTATTTTATCCATTATTGGCGCTTGTATTGCCTCACGAAAGGTTAGAGGCGGCAGTGGCATTCATCTGGCAATAGGGTTGATGATCAGTGCGGCTTATATTTTTATGATGCAGTTTTCGACTACCTTTTCTATAAAGGGTAATCTGCCTCCTTTGATCGCAGTTTGGATTCCGAATATCTTTTTCAGTTTTGTGGCTTTTGGTATTTATAAGAAATTCTCTCGATAGGGTCTGCTGCATTTGCGTGAGGGATAGTACTGGAAAGCCCATCTCGTTCTTCAAAACGAGATGGCTTGCAAGGGATAGCCCGGCAGCATGCCTTGACAAAAAAGAATATTTGAATCTTTAAACTCAACAAGGCATGGTGGCACGCCCTAAAGAAAATTATTATCGCTTAAGTAATTTTCCTGATTGAATTTTTTGTGGACCTTCTGTGATTTCATACAAGTAATTTCCTTGCGACAAAGAACTTACATCTATTTGATTGGATTCGAATGCTAACTTTTTACTCAACAACAAACAACCTTGCATATCGTAAATATGTAGATCACGATTGCCCGGTTTTTTAAATTGAATTTGCAACATAGACTCAAGCGTTGTTGGATAAACTAAAGCTGCTTTTTGAGGATTCAGATATTGCGGAATGCCGCTTGGCGACAAAAATTCAATATCGTCGACTATGATAGCCGTGCCATCATGGCCTCCATTTAATCCACCACCACTCGTGATAAGCACACGAATTAAAGTCGTGCTAAGCAAGGTATCTGTAACTTTAAAAGGCAAAGTAATTTTGGTAAACGAATTGATGGATGAGGTAAATAAAGTATCGGCTATGGCATATTGCAAATTATCATTGTCTGAATTATCAATAGCAAAAATGCTTATTTCGGTGGTATCTCCACCCACAGGCAAATTTTTTACCCACATGGAAGCTGAAATTGGATTGCTATTAAAAGGCAATCCACCTGTGATACTTACTTCTTGATTGACTGCGTCAAACTCAATCACACCATTGGTAGCAAGCCCAGGGAAAGGCCCTGCGGGGAAAATTGTACCGACAGCTGGTTGATTTTTTGTAAGCACCTTGATGGCCGTTGCACTTCCATTGCCTGGTAATTCCTTTTCGATTTGAGGCAAATACCCACTTCCTCCTAATAAGGTGCCAAAATATTTGAGTAATGAATCGGACCCATTCCAATTGTTGGCTATTTGTAAGTTGCCAGCATAATTATGCCAGTTTTCAAAATCATACACAACCTGAGCTTGTGTTTGGGCATAACTAACTAGGCAAATTAAAAAGCCCATCCATACTTTCTTCATAAGATATTATTTTAAGCTAAGCCTTTCAAGCACTCTTGAATGGCTTCGAAATTAGGCAAGTCGCCAGCACTTTCTAAAACTTCGGCATATGCAATCATTCCTTCCTTGTTGATAACAAAAGCAGATCGTTTAGACACACCATGCATATCAAACACAAAAGTGTCGTACAAGCATCCGTAAGCAGTGGCCGTTTCTTTGTTGAAATCTGACAATAAATTAAATTCTAAATTATTTTCTTTTTTGAAACGGTCTAAAACAAATAAAGAATCCACAGAAATACCGATTACTTCTGCATCTAAAGAATTGTAAGTGGCCATATTATCTCGCATAGAACACATTTCGTTCGTACAAACTCCGGTAAAGGCTAATGGGAAAAACAATACAATTACATTCTTTCCTTTAAAATCGTTTAAAGAAACTTTGTTTTTTTCGGTATTAAATAATGTAAAATCTGGCGCTAGTTGTCCAACTTGAATACTCATATGATTAAATTTTGACCAAATGTAACACAGATAATATTATTCCCAAAATATTCACACCTTGCTATGGATGAATGATTATTGATAGAGAATAGATTATTATTGTATGACAAAATAAAACACTCCCCTTGACAGAACAAATTATAAACCTTGAAACGATTAATCCAATTGAATTTTTCGGCGTAAATAATAATAAATTTGATATCCTTAAAAAGAAATTTCCCTTACTAAAAATTCTTTCACGAGGCTCACTCATTAAAATAACAGGCAAACCAGATGATGTAGATCAGGCTAAAGAAAAAATTAGTTTGATTGTTCAATATCTTGAAAAAAATGGT